>WTCF01000234.1 GCA_013138705.1 Deltaproteobacteria bacterium | reverse complement strand
TGCCCGACTCACCTGGACGCTGAATGGGATTAACAAAGACCCAGTTGAAGCCCATTTCAGATGCCCTCAATAGATGCCTTTCCCAGTCTGTGAACTTTCCGGCCAATAGGGGAAACAGGTTATAGATGATCATCTTTTCAGGTTTTTTCACAGCGTTATCCTTTTTGCGGCTATATCAAATAGCAGTTTATAATTTTGAGCAAGAATCGACAGCCAATAGTTCATCCTTTCCGCATTTGTTTTGTCTCTCCAGTGATTAAACAGGTGAGAGGCATTAGCAAGAGGAAGCCTTCCTTCGGCCGGATGAATCTCAAGTGTAAAAGAGACTCGATCCGGACCCGGCAACTGCATTGATTCAGTAACGATCCTTGAAAGACCTGAAGGTCCGAACATCGGATCAAGAGATCTTCTGCCCTTGTATTCAAAAGGTATGGGAATTTCAACCAGGAAACTCAGGTGGTCAGAGACCCCAAAGGGACTGATGGTGGAAAGCGGATGCCCGTCATGCAAATGAAAATGCAGTGGTTTTTCTAAGCGGCCAAGGGCCCGAATTACATCAAGCACTGCATCTAATCCGGAATCAACCGCACTTTGGACATCTCTGACCACCTCAGGCAGTTCAGGATCATTCGGCGTGATGGCGCACACATCCTTTCCTGGATGGCTGCGTGAATAGGCAGATCTTGTTTGCCATATGCCGATATGGCCTATATCAATACAGGCGCTCACATGTTCAAGATCTTGTATTGCCTTCAAGATCTCAATAAAAAAATCCGGTTCCAGGCCCGCGGCATATTCTACAAAAAGATAAGGGCTCCCAGGGACCTTTTTCGATCTTGATTCTATCTCCTGCAATGCAGCCACATAATCGTTAAAGCGGGTTGCAATTTCGGTTTGATCATGGATGACCAGCCCAAAGATCCGGTCTTTGAATTTTGTGGCAAAATCCATGACCATGTTGCGGCCTTGTTCCTCAAACAGATTGATATCTCTGCACAAATGAGCCACTACAGGGGTTTCAGGCTTGGGCTTGAATTTCAACAGCCAGACAAGCTCCACTGGTGTTACTGCATAAAATTCGGTTCCAAGACCTGCCTCTTTAAAACGTAGACTGGCCAGATGCAGAAGGGCGTCATCACCATCAATCCTTTTCTGAAAAAGTGCCAGCAACGGCGGGCAAGCAAAAGGACTATTGTTCTTTATCCCTGACATTTTTAAAATACACCTTGCTGCGGACGTGATTGAACCAGATAGATCTTGTCTTTCAGGACAAGCCCCTCAATATCCTGAGGTATTCCCACCGAATCTTCCACAAATCGGCCGATTGACCCCAGGCGGCCACCCAAGCGATTTCTAAAAACTTTATCTTTTGACAGCCCTGTCTTGGAATAATCCACTGTTTTTTGGATAAGACTCCCTGAAGGGCCGGGCCATATTGCATAGCTGAAACTTGCAAAGGCCAGCATGCATACACTTCCTGTACGCTTATTGCAGACCATTCGATAAGGAACACCAGGGATTTTACCGGAAGTCAACGCTTCACCCAGACCTGCTGCCAGTTCCACATAAACTTCATCCTGGTGTTGAGCTACAGGATTGACAGTATGCATAATGAATGAAATTTCCGGGACAACCATCTGCTGGATGAGCACAGCCATGTGGGCACTATCATGGGGGATACCGAGCTTTCTCCTGCTCAATGCCGCGCGCCTGGTCCATAGTGATGACCAGACTTTTCTCACTGCCTGAGCTACCTCAGGTGGCGACACATTGGGAATTGAATCGTAAAGTCCGGCCCCTGACAGGCCTTCCAGATCCTCACAGTTTGCACTGGAACGTACCATCAGCCGTTCATGTCGTGGGAATTTTTCCATCACACCCGAGACGATCTCATCGGGTACGTCAAGCTGCCTGATAATACCTTGTAATTTCCTCAAGGCCTCAAAGAAATCGCTTTGTGGCAATTCATTCAACCGGCTGACCAACATCCGGTACTCTTGTTCAAGGACCGATGCCCTCTTTAGTGACTCTTGCATGACACCAAAAGGAACCACAACTCCAGGGGATGCCACAAAGCCTGCCTCCTCAATTTGCGACAGATCTTCAAGCCGCCTTGCTGCATCTGCCTTGCTGCCTCCAGTTGCAGGTCTCACCTGATCCAACGGCAACAATTTGCGATCAGAGCACAGGAGCACATCAGGTACCCAGGCTCGTTCCTGCCGGACCTCCCCTTCTCTCTCAGTTACTCCTTTTTGCTCAGGGCTGGAAGAAAATTCCAGATTCACTTTTTCAGCAGAGACATCCAGGATGAGCTGTCTCCCAAGAAAACTTTTTAATTCTGCATAGCGATCTGCATCTTCGCATACGATGAATACGATGTCCCCCTGTCTGGCTCGAACCGCAAGGTGTGAAAGAAGGGGTGTTTCATGGGCAACAATCAGGCCGACCACCCCTGCAGGGACATCCTCATCACCTTCCACCTTTTCCATAAGAACTACGATCGCTTTGTCAAAAGGACCTGGTAAATCATCAATACATGCGGCCTCTACCAGGCGGCCGGAGGTCTTGCCCGGCACGATCACATCCCATGGGGGCAAGGCAGCGAGCCTCCTGATGCCTTTTAAAAGGAGAGCAATGAGTTTTGAGACCTGGAAGATCAAGTGGCTTCGAATATCCACCTCACAGAAGATCTTTATCTTGTGTCTGTCCACACCCAGAGCCTGTCCCAGCCTTTCGACCTTTTCAGGAAACAGGGCCAGAATTCTGTTACAGTAGACCTCTGCCAGCCGTCTGCATCGATCAATTGTGGCTTTGAGCCGAATAAGATGCTCACGGTCTTGAGGCCTGAAACCCCGGCGCCAAGCCTCCAGCTCGGATTCTATTGCCTGGCATTCTTTGGTATCGAAGCCGCCGAGGCGCAAGTTTTCAATTGCAAGCTTCAGGCAGCGCAAGGCCGGCGACCATTTTATCTCTTTCCCCAAGGCATCAAAGAGGTTGATCAATTGGCTCAAGAGCACAAAAGAAAAGTCCTCTAGCCCGATGTCCGTCATCTGGAGTTCTTGTCCCTTGGAGCCGGTTTCCCCTTTAAGTTTTTCACTGAATTGACTGCGAAGCATTGTCAAGAGCTCGAAACCGGTTACCAGCTCATCGGGTGTATGTGCTTTTTCTTTGGCTTCAAGGAACTTGTGAATTAATTCGAGCGTATGGGAATTATGAACACTGCCCTCTCTGAGCATTGCTTCAAGTTGTTCCTCTAAAGAGCGGGTATTGAAAAACTCCTTGAGTTCCTTGTGGAATTCCTTGAATTCCTTTACGAAATCGGGTGAATAACCGGCATCCGGGGCCGTTATCCTTTTAAGCAGGGCTGCCGAGGTGGCAAGGTCCTCAGGGCCGGCGCACCGATGCAGCTTGTTCTGGAGCGTATTCTTGATCTCCTTCTTGAGCTCCTTGGGGATATCGTTTCTGTGAGCAATGTCCCGTATTCGTGTAAGCGGTTCCTTCCTGGTAAAACTGCTGGTGAAGGATGGAAGCCATGGATAGATTCTTCTGATGATAAATGCATTTTCCAGGGTGGTAATTTTGGACAGACGGTCCTGTATGTGATGCGCCATCCTTGCGTGATGAGACGGGCGAAAGTGCCGCCCATCCTCAGTACAGGGTATTTCACCTGTCCCTATGAAACGGAGATAGATCGCCAGGTAAATGAGTTGCTCTGTGTTAAGCTCAAATGTGTCATCAGAAAGCAAGTGATCAATCCAGCCAAGTTTCTCCCTCCAACTTCGGCATTTACGGTCCGCCCTTGCAATCATTTTAACAAGATCATTCCCTGGGGCCATGTCGGGTTCAACAGCAGGTCTTTCTGAAATACTGATCATCTTGAGCAGCCTGTTGCGGGCGTCATTGAGCAGACTAGGTAGTTCCGGCCACTGCTCGAAGATGACGCAGCCTGAAAAGTTGCGCCTTTCCATCCGTTCTATAAATCCCTTTATGCCTGAGTCATTTTTTCCTGCAGGACCGGTGAACAGAGGCAAGTGGCTGTCATAGTCTCCATAGTTTTCGTGCATGTGAATATGGATGATCGGGACTTGGGAATCGAGCAAGTCAATGAATTTGAGGTAGTCATTGAGGGTTGCCTCACACAGGTTGGCATGTCCCAGATCCAGGCACATTCCCACATGGGCGGTATCTGTTGAGTCAAGGCCTAGAAGCCGTCTGAACAACTCATTAAAATCCTGCGGCCTGGTGATCGGTGTATTTTCTACAGATAGCTTGATCCCGGCCTTTGCCAGATTTTTTATCAGGGGAACAATGGCCTGGACATAGGAGGCAATTCCCTCATCAGTATAAAGGTGTATATTGATGAGCGATGCATTGATATCTTGCGCAAACTCAATGTTTTTGAGGAAGATGTCACGACTTTCCGGCCTTAAAGGATTTGCCTGCCAGGGAGCATGGACCGAGAGGCGAATGTCATGGGCAAGAGCGGTTTTCTTAATAAAGGCACGTTGCTCTTTAGATATATCACCTTCTGCCCAGCCTGCCCCTGATTCCCTTTTGTCGGGAAACCACTCAAAGGCATCAAAACCTTCAGCCACAGCATACTCAAAGGGCTGTGTCACTGTTGAGGCCGAGAAGGCGCTCTGATTGCCGATCCGGATACGCATTTTTCTATTCTTCAATCCCAACCTGGGGGCGGGTCTGGACAACGTAATATTGACCTTTTGAGTAAGCGCCTTCGATATCCTGCGGAGAGCCCATGGCTTTCTCAATAACTGCGCCGATATTGGCTACAGTGACTAAAAAGTCCTTTCGAAAATCCTCATTCCCCACGAGCGATTCGCGTGTGTAATCCAGAGGAACTTTGACTGACGGCTCCAACATTATGCTGTCGTAAAGACCGGCACCAGCATAACCGGCCAGATCCTCCCCATTGGAATCCGAACGGAAGATCAGGCCGCTGCCGAAAAGGGCAACGCTCTTGCTCGGGAAAGCCAGGAGCTGTGGTTCATCTTTTCCCTTCCTGCAGGTGAAGCTGAGGGCCTTTCCGGGATAATTGCCAACCAATGTCTCCCCAAGGCCCGGGACCACCTCGGCATAGATCTCATCCCTGTTGCCTGTAGAGGGATTAACGGTGTGGATCACAAAACTGTAATCAGCCTCGACCACCTCTTGAATGAGCACTGCCATGAAGAGATCCGCATGGGGGATACCTCTTGTCCTGCGGCTTAGATGTGCCCTCTCGTTCCATTTGGAGCCCCATACGCCCTTGATACATGTCCAGGCAACTTCCCAGTTTGAGGGCCACGGAAGCCCTGCCTCATCCATCACCCCATGAAGCTCAGAGACCAGCTCATCCGGTGCCTCAAGACCCAGAATGGTCTTACGGAGTTCACTCAGTACCTCTACATCCACCTTTTCGGCATTTTTATCTATTCGCAGCATCAGTTCATTATAATGCCCGGTAATTTCCTTGTTGTTTTTCTCAGCAAGCACCTTTTCAAAGATCCCGAACGGCATGGCCACTGAATTGGGAAGACCTATCCATTCCGGCAACTTGCCCTGCAAGTGCCTCAGGTTGTTGGATTTGCCCCCAACATTTTTCTGATTGAACTTACTTGATGATACGGCATAAGCAGTGAAACAAGGCCGGGATATCCGGGGGACCGGCAGGA
>WTCF01000196.1 GCA_013138705.1 Deltaproteobacteria bacterium | reverse complement strand
GAGTTCAGGAGCATGGATACAGAGGTCAAGCGAATTCTCGCCTCGATTCATCATGAAGAAACATCCATCTGCGTAAGGGCTGAAAGGGCCTTTCTTTTCAGACTTGAAGGTGGATGCCAGGTGCCCTTGGGTGCCTTTGCCCGGCTCAAGGGAGAGACACTTGAGCTTGAAGGCATGGTGGGTAACGAAGCCGGGACCAACATTATAAGGATGAAAGAGCAAGGAACTGCTGATCAGCCCGAAGCTCTTGGAACCAACCTTGGAGAAGAGGTCCTGGCTGCCGGGGGTGCAGAGATATTGAGGGAAGTTTATGGAGCGAATTAAGCCGGATTCTTCATCTGGAAAGGTTTATTTAATAGGAGCCGGCCCTGGGGACCCAGGTCTTTTGACCATTCGTGGCAAGGAGCTTTTAGCTGAGGCCGAGGTGGTTGTATATGATCGCCTGGCAAGCCCGAGGCTTCTGCCCTTTGCATCCCCTCGTGCAGAACGTATCTATGTTGGTAAGCGCATGGGCTCACACACAGTGACCCAAGAAGATATCAACAGAATAATCGTGGAAAAGGCCCTGGAAGGAAAGTGTGTAGCCCGCCTGAAGGGAGGGGATCCCTTTATGTTTGGCCGGGGGGGCGAAGAGGCCCAGATACTTGCCAAGGCTGGTATATATTTTGAGGTGGTGCCCGGTGTGACCTCAGGTATTGCAGTTCCTACCTACGCCGGAATACCCCTGACCCACCGGGCACACACCGCTTCCGTAGCCTTTATCACAGGCCACCGCAAATCAGACAGTAAAGAGGCGGATATAGACTGGGAGGGTCTTGCCAAAGGCGTAGGGACCCTTGTCTTTCTTATGGGGATGAAAAACCTGCCCCATATCGCAGAACGGCTCATAAAATACGGGCGCAGTCCTGATACTCCGGTAGCAGTGATTCGCTGGGGAACCACCCCTCTTCAAACATCAATTACAGGAAAATTAATAAATATAGCAGAAAAGGTAAAAGAAGCAGGTCTTGGGCCTCCGTCAATTATCGTAGTGGGAGACGTGGTGGCCCTGCGTGACCAGGCAAACTGGTTTGAAAGCCTACCCCTGTTGGGTAAACGAATCCTCGTTACCAGGACCAGGGAACAGGCCAGTGATCTTGTGAGATTGCTGGAACGGAGAGGTGCGCATTGCTTAGAGTGCCCCACAATAGAAGTCCATTGGCCAAAGGATTTGAAACCTCTGGACCAGGCCATTACCTCACTTTCTACCTTTGACTGGGTGGTTTTCAGCAGCGCCAATGCAGTACGTTTTTTCTTTGAACGTCTGTTCGGGCTGGATTTTGATCTCAGGGCCCTTGGAAACATACGTATTGCTGTTGTGGGTGCCGGTACTGCCAAGGCAATTTCCGCCCTGCACTTGAGTTCTGACATCATGCCCGATAACTTCAGGGCAGAAGGCCTGATAGAGGCTTTCAGTCAGATAGATATATCAGGGAAGCGCATCCTTATCCCCAGGGCGGAAAAGGCAAGAGAGATTCTCCCCAGCCGGCTTTCAGAGCTTGGGGCAGACGTTACTCTGGTTCCTGCCTACGTGACCATGGCACCTGACCTAAAGCCGGAAGTCCTGGAGATCCTGGAACAGGAAACCATTGATGTGTTGACCTTCACCAGCTCATCAACTGTTAAGAACTTTTTCCAGTTGCTCCCTGATGATCTGCGCAACCGGATACTTGAACAGGCAAAGGTAGCCTGCATCGGCCCGATCACAGCCAGGACGGCAGAAGACTTCGGCCTTAAAGTAACAGTTCAACCTGATAAGTTTACAATACCTTCGCTGGTATCTGCTATAGAGAACCTTTTTAAATGTTGAATGCTGAATGTTGAATGCTGAATTAAGGTAAGAATTTTGGGTATCTTTCATCTTGCGGTATATATGACAGGTTGGGTTAAGCGATTATAGCCATCACTTTATTTCAAGTTTCAAATTTCAAATTTTACTGCTATAATAGTCATCTCATGACAATTTACTGTCCCACAGATCCTCCTGAGCTTGCCACATTCTTAGGCAGAATACGCAAGAAGCAGGAGGATTATGAAAAATACGGTTTTACCCATATCCAGGGAAGGACACTTAGGGCCTTTTTCGATCTGGCCCAGGAATTCGAGACCCTGGATAATTTTTACAGGGTATGTGTCTTTGTCCCCAAGGAGTTCATGGGGTTTGATTCCTGCCTTTATTCAGTCGATCCGGATACCAAAAAGCTCCAAATTGCCTGCGATTCCATCAAAGGACTGAAGGTCTGCGGCATGGATCCTCCTAAGGATATCAGGATCAGCGAGTCTGCCTATGAGACAGGAGATACCTTTATAGCCCCCATAAGGGGTAACCGGCGGCTGTTTGCAAGTAAACCCCTGGCGAAGGCAGAAGAAATAATAGGCTTGTTTGCAGTATTTCCCCTGTCCAGGCTTGAGGAAGGTGACAGGCTGTTTTTTGAAAAGTACGCAAACAGAATAGGATACAATCTGCACTACAAGTTGATTTCAGTACAGAGTGAAAGGCACATCAAGTTCATCAATACGCTTGTAGCGGACATTGAGCACAATGTCCTGGTGCCCAACATGAGATACAGGCTCTTCCTGAACAACCTCAGAAAAAAGATCCGGGAGCTTGAAGATATTGAAAAAAATATTGGGGAAAGGATAGAAGTCGGGATCAGGAAAGAGTGCATTGAGATATGCCATATAGAGCAGATACGGGATAGCCTGTCCGATCTGCGTAAAGATATCCTTGGGCAGTATGAAGAAATTGATAAACATTATCAGAATACCAGTCTTTTTCTTGAGAGCCTGCTCAGAAGGGATCATTTTGAAAAAGGACATCTTGTGCTGCGGCGCAAGATGTGTCGTTTCAGGAAAGAGGTTTTAGACCCACAACTTGAGCGTTACAAACAACGGCTTGAACGTAGGGGCATACGTATAGACTATCATCTTGGCGGGATGCCTGACGAAGATATCCCCTTGGCAGTGGATGTAGGGCTTATCTCCCAGGTCTATGCAAACCTGTTTTCCAACGCTGAGAAGTACTGCCGGGAGGTAATTAACGAACACGGAGAATCCGTCAGGTTTATGTCCTACGGACAGGAGGTGATACAAGACTTTTTCGGCCCCGGAAAGCAGGGAATCAAATTTAACGTCTATACAACCGGGCCGCACCTCCCTTCAGAGGAGGCTTCCCTCATCTTTGACGAGGGTTTTCGCGGGACCGGTTCTGAAAACAAACAGGGTGTCGGCCATGGATTACACTTTGTGAAAAAGGTAGTGGAAGTCCATGGCGGCATTGTTGGTTACGAAGCAACCAACCTTGGAAACAACTTTTTCTTTGCCCTTCCCCTCCAGTACACCATTAAAGAAATGATGGACCTCCCTCTGGTTGCTGAGCTCAATACTCCCTGATCTTATGACAATGTCAACCGACCTCCCAGACCCAAAAGGGGTTTTTGTTGACTTTAAGCGTGAACTCAATCCGGAACAGCTCAGGGCAGTAGAGATCATGAACGGCCCGGTTTTGGTGATAGCCGGTGCCGGAAGCGGAAAGACCCGTACTCTGGTTTACAGAGTTGCCCGGCTTATCCAGGAAGGAGTGAAGCCGGACAAAATCCTGCTTCTGACCTTTACCAGAAAGGCTGCCGCCACCATGCTGGCCAGGGCTTCCCGGATCGTAGGGTCCCGGTGTCAGCACGTAACAGGAGGCACTTTCCATGGATTCGCCAATAGAATGTTAAGGCGCTATGGGCACCTGATCGGCTATCCCGGCAACTTCACAATACTGGACAGGTCGGATACGCTGGACCTCCTGTACCTCCTGGCCCGTCAGTTAGAACTCACAGGGCCTGGAAAGCAGTTTCCCCGGAAATCCACCCTGGCTTCAATTGTGAGCAAGACAGAGAACTGCGGAGGAAATGTATCCAAGGTGATTGAACAGGGCTATCCGCACCTCATGGGGGAACTGCCCGGATTGGAAAAACTTATCCCGGTCTATCGCAAATATAAAAAAGTCCACGCACTCATGGATTACGATGACTTGCTCCTCAGGTGGAGAGATGTGCTGAAAGGACATGCCCAGGTCAGAGAATCCATGGGTTCCTGGTTCCAATACATAATGGTGGATGAATATCAGGATACAAATGCCACCCAGGCGGAGATCGTACACCTCACGGCTTGCGGTCATGACAATGTAATGGTCGTCGGAGATGATGCCCAGTCCATTTATTCCTTCAGGGGTGCAAATTTCAAGAATATTATGAACTTCCCTGATATGTTTTCCGGGACTCAGATAATAAAACTTGAGAGAAACTACCGAAGCACCCAGCCCAACCTGGACTGTACCAACGCCATAATTGCCAATGCCAAGGAAAAATTTACAAAACGACTGACCGCACAGAGAAAGGGAGGAAATCCACCATACCTATACACGGCCAAGGATGAAGTGGACCAAGCAAAATTTGTTGCCGACCGTATCCTGGAATTGTCGAAAGATGGGTTTAAACCCTCTGATATCGCCGTACTTTTCAGGGCTGGTTTTCATTCCTTTCACCTTGAGACCGAATTAGGCAGCCGTGGGATAACCTTTGTCAAGCGCGGAGGAATGCGTCTCGTTGAGGCCGCCCATATCAAGGACCTTCTCTCTCTCCTTCGCCTTCTTATAAACCCGCTGGACCGGCTGAGCTGGAGCAGAATCCTCCTATTAATCGAACGTCTCGGCATTAAGAGCGTGGAGAAAATTTTCTCTCAACTGATAAAAAGCGCGGATCCCCTGGAGTATCTTTCAACCTATAAAACCAAGGCGGCTTGGGGAGAAACAGTAAGGGGACTCGGCAGTCTATTAAAAAGACTCCATGACATGCCGGCGGACCTTCCGGATCTGCTTTTACAGCTTGAGACCTGGTATCGCCCACATCTAAAAAAGATCCATCATGAAGATTTCCCCAAACGTCTGCGGGAACTGGCGCACTTGAGAGGATTGTCAGCCCGGTATGGCGACGCAGTGTCTATGCTCGCTGATCTGGCCCTGGACCCTCCGGACCAAGAAGAGACGGAAAAAGAAAAAGAACGGATAGTCCTTTCCACCATGCACTCGGCCAAGGGTCTTGAGTGGAAGGCAGTCTTGATCTTGTCACTGGCAGAGGGACGCTTTCCGTCGCCTGCGGCTTCCTTTCGCACCAAGGAAATAGAAGAAGAACGCAGGCTCTTTTATGTAGCCGCAACCAGGGCCAAAGACTTTCTGTGTTTTTGTTACCCCGCCTTTATAAGCGTCTCAGGTACAGGCTTGCTCCCTGCCAGGCCATCACGGTTTCTGGATGAGATACCTTCCGACCTTTTACAGTTATGGAAAAAGGAAATAGAAACTGATGAAAAGATTTATCAAAAAAACGGACAGTATATGCCGGGTGTCACCGGGCCATCTTCAAAGCCTTCGGAACACGTCCGACAAGGAAGTCCCTCGGCTGGACAGGGGTCTGATCAAACCGATTCCGGTATCTTTACACCGGGGAAAAGAATCAGACACCCTATCTTTGGACCAGGGCGGGTGATCAGGGACATTGGTCCAAAGAAGATACAGGTGCTTTTTGACGTTGCCGGCGAAAAGACCCTGCACCTTGATTATGCCAAGCTCAGTGTTATCGAGAGCTAATCAGGAAGGTAAATAATAAAAAGGGCGAGGTGAAATTACTCATCCTCGCCCTTATTGGTTTGGTATTGATTGGCTAGGGTGCAATAATCATTGTGCCGTCTTCCGCATTTGTGGATATGTGGAACGTGTCTAGGAAGGTCATGCCGAGTAGCCCGGGACCTGACCAACTATATGAAAATCCTACTAATAGATTTTTCTTAGAAATGCGTTCTTCTATCTCAATATCCACATAACAATATGTTACAGGTATTTCACCGCCAACACCTAATCCGGTGCCTGTAAAGGGACATTGATCAGAATTATCCAAATCAACACCCATATATGACGCATCATCTGCGCTGAGTAGAACTATAGCGGCCCCAGTATCAACAATAAATCCAGCTGCATATCCATTTACAGTGCCGTTTACGAGATAGCAGTTGCAGCTTGGATCAAGGGGAATAACGACCTCCAGCCTAACCGCTGAAAAATCCTGCGGGATAGACCAATTTGCTTCTCCTACAAAGCGATACTGCCATGCACCTTCCAGATAACCTGCAGCAGTCGCATCCAGCGTGGTTATGTTATAAAGATACTCGAAGTTTCCCCAGATACTGGGTTCTACAAAGTAAACTTCATAGCCACCTGGCTGCACACAACTGCTTACATCTAGCCTGTGTCCTTGAATTGCGAGGGTATCACAAATCTGGTCTGTGCTATTGGCGTAGGTAACTGTCAGAAATGTTGTAGCAACAGGGCTTCTCCATACTCCACTGAGATTACCCCGTTCCTCATGGAGAATCATTGGATAAATTGTCCCTGTATCATCTATATATGTGTATGATTCTCCCGCAAACTCTTCTGTCACTATCCAGGTGCCTGTAACAGGCTGAATGTGCAACACATAGTAAAGGAGCTCCCGCCATGATTGCCAATTAGTGATATCATTCCTGTCACCTACTATGGCCCTGATAATCCAATCGCCTTCCATCCCGATCAGCCGCAGACCTCCTCCAAAGGTAATAGGAATAAACGCTTTTATATTAGGGGTCTGATCACTCCCGGCCACGTCTGTTGGAGCATACGGAATCACCGGATCCCCTATACCCTCATCGTTGCTGAAGGGTATGGCGATGGGGGTATTTTGTATGTCCGCTGCGTAGAACATGCTCTCCGCCCCTTCAACTGGATGGCCCCACTGGCTGAACAGATCAAAACGCATTCCATTTTCACTGTCCCATCTATATGCGAAAACCTGGCCTGGAGCCAGACTTGGATGCTCTGCCAACACATAAAGTGCCCCGGGAATATCTTCTGTTACAGGCACATTCATGACCAGATCCAGCCAATCGGTCGTGGCCACTGACTTCTCAGCAGCTTCACGTAGTGCATTGACGTAGACCCGAACAGGGATAGAACGCGAACCGTCCGATAAAGTAGCTGTAACCGTCACGTTTCCATCATAAATGGTGACATTGCCCCCATAAATATTTTGGTTTTCCAGAAGTTGATCAATATCAACACCAACAGTGAATGATCCACCTCCGCTGGTGTTTCTCACTATAATGTCCGGATTTCCATTTAGGGTAATCCATTGGTTGCTCTTTGACGCAATCCAACAAAACTCAGTTGTTGATTCCCAACCAGTAGAAGTAGCATTAGCATCGCCAGCAGCGGAATATGCAAAGCCATTAACTTGCACTCTAATTGGATCCGGGTTGGTAAGCTGTTCTTGTGTAACGTAGAATTGGAGCTCACCAGGTGAAACTACTAACGTTCCCATCTTAGTAACGTTACAATCTGCAGCATTACCAGTTCCGGCCCAAAACGCCATTATAGTCACAAAACAAAAGATAAAAATTATAAATTTATCTGTCTTCATAGCGGACTCCTTTATACGGCAGACCTTATCCTGCCATACTCTATACCTTCCTTTATGAACCTCATGTACCCGGATCTTCAAATACCTGTTGGTTTATAATAATAGTGTCGCTGA
>WTCF01000224.1 GCA_013138705.1 Deltaproteobacteria bacterium | reverse complement strand
AGTTCTTTTATTGTCCACTCCTGACGAGTTTTTTGAAGGCTTTCCCACTGCTGAGCTATTTTTTCATCCAGTTCTGTTAGTTCTTTGAGTAATGAGCGTTTACTCGATTCTATGTCAGATGCTTTTTCCTGGTGAGTTGTTATCTCTTTTTGCAGAGACTTGAGCCTTTGCTGTTGGGCTTCAAGTTCTTTTTTGACTAGATCCTCTTCGCCAAATGCGTAAGCGTGTATTGATAATATTATCAGAGCAATAAGCCACAGCCGGTTTCGCTTTATCACAAACGCAGGGACCTCCGCATGGCCAAGACAGTACCCAGTACACAGAGCAATACGCTGCTTGCTATTATAGCGACGGTATACTGCCAAGGAATAAAACAGATATTCACACCCCTGAGGAACTCAGACTTGGCTTCAAGTCCTTGTACAAACCTGTAACATGCAAAAACGACTCCTATGGCAAGGCTTGAGCCCAGGAGGCCCTGTAAAAAGGCCTCGACAAGGAAAGGACCTTGTATGAACATGTTTGTCGCTCCAACGAGGCGGATTATTTTGAGTTCTTCTTGTCTGGCATAAACAGTGAGCTTTATGGTGTTTGTTACCACGAAAGCAGCGGTGAATAATAAAAGGAGTCCGGTTATTGCCACAATAGTTCGAACAAGACCTGAAAAAACATACAGTCTGTCTATCCACTCCTGCCCGAACTGGACCTTGGATACTTCAGGCCACTTGTCTATTTCTCCGGCCAGTTGCTTAATTCTCTTCAACTGGAACACAGCCCTGTTGACCTGGATTTCAAAAGAAGGGGGCAGGAACTGGGGATCAACTCCTTCAAGCACTTCTTTCTCATCCTTTAAAAATTTCTCCAGCCTACCAAAGGCCTCTTCAGAAGATATGTAAGTTACTTTCTCCACTTCTGACAGTCCTGTAAGCTTTTGATAGAGGGATGGAATCCGGTCTTTTGGTGTATCTTCAGTGAGGAAGACCACCAGGCCAAGCTCTGCACCAAATCTATCAACAAAGTGCTGGAGGTTAAAGTAGAGCAAGGTAAAAAAGGCAAAAATCAGGATGGAAAGGCTGACCACCATTGTAGTTATAAGCTGCGCACAAAAGTTTTGTCTAAGGTCGGAAAAAGCCCTACGGCAAAGGATAGCCAAAGTCATTATTAGATCCTGATTTTTCCGTTAAAGAGTCTTATCACTCTGCGATGGGTATTTTCAAATAGTCTGTCATCGTGGGTTGCAAAAATAATAGTTGCCCCCCTGGCATTTAGTTCTTCCATAAGCATTATTACTTCTTCAGTCCGTTGCAGGTCCAGATTTCCTGTGGGTTCGTCAGCGAGAATTATGGAAGGTCTATTGACTACGGCCCTGGCAATAGCTACACGCTGTTGTTCACCTCCTGATAGCTGCAACGGATAGTGACTCGTTTTTCCTGCAAGCCCGACCCCTTCCAACACTTGCATTACTCTTTGTTCTGCCTGCTTCTTTCCCAGGCCGATTACTTCCAGACTCAGGGCAACATTATCAAATATGGTGCGATTTGAGAGGAGCTTGAAGTCTTGAAAAATAACACCGATTTTTCTCCGCAGGTATGGCACTTGGGCATTTGAAAGGGATGAGAGTATCACACCGTCCACCCAGATCTCTCCTGATGTAGGCCGTTCAGCACAAAAAAGGATGCGTAGCATAGTGCTTTTCCCTGCACCGCTGGGACCGGTCAGGAAAATGAATTCACCCTTTTCAATCTCCAGATCAATGCCGGAAAAGACAACATTGTCCATGGAATACTTTTTGGAAACATCTTTAAGTCGAATAATGGATGATTCAATAGAGATCATATTGTTGATCTTGTATTTTGGCAGTGAAACTTGAAATTGGAAATTGGAAAAAATACAAAGACGTAGATGCGTTACCTAATTTCGAATTTCGAATTTCGAATTTCGACAAAGGCAGTATACCTTCCAAGGAACAGACGATCAAGGGTTAAACTTTCATTATAGAGCGTGCCTCAATATACGGGTTTAAGTCTTTTAACACATTTGGCCGATAAAGTAGCCAGATAAATATATTTTGGTGTGTCACCAGGAGGTACACTTGTTACTATGGCCAAGATAGACGCTTTTTTCAAATTGCTGAATGAACAAGGGGGGTCGGACCTCCATCTGGCATCGGGTTCTCCTCCTATTCTTCGCATTAGAGGCGACCTTAATCGTATAAAATACAAAATGCTGGAAAATGATGAATTAAAGGCAATGCTCTATGAAATTGCCCCTGAGAATAAGATCAAGGTCTTTGAAGAAACCGGAGACGTTGACTTTGGATATGAAATCCCGGATCTTGCCAGATACAGGGCCAACTTTTTTATGCAGAAAAACGGCGTCGGTGCTGTATTCAGGGAAATTCCAAGTAAAATCCTGAGCGCCGAACAGCTAGGACTCCCGGATATCATGACAAAGCTGTCGATGCTCCCCAGGGGTCTGGTCCTGGTCACAGGGCCAACCGGAAGTGGGAAATCCACCACCCTTGCCGCAATTCTGGATCATGCCAACCGCAATCGTAAGGATCACATTATTACTGTAGAGGACCCTATCGAGTTTGTCCACGAAAACAAAGGGTGTCTTGTAAATCACAGGGAAGTGGGTTCCCATACCAAGTCCTTTAGTGCAGCTCTGAGAGGGGCACTTCGTGAAGACCCGGACATAATTCTGGTAGGTGAATTAAGAGATTTGGAAACAATTTCTCTGGCCATTGAGGCGGCAATGACAGGTCACCTGGTTATGGGCACTTTGCACACCATCAGTGCAGCAAAGACTGTTGACAGGGCTATTGAGATCTTTCCTACCCACCAGCAGCCCCAGGTTCGGGCGACCCTTGCTGACGCCTTAAGGGCTGTGATATCGCAGACCATGTTCAAGCGGATTGATATAAAGGGGCGATGTGTTGCCTTTGAGATTTTAGTTGCCACTCCGGCTGTGAGAAATCTTATCCGCGAGGGAAAGACCTATCAGATCCCTTCATCCATGCAGACAGGCAAAAAATTTGGCATGAAGACATTGGACGATGCCATAATGGAACTGATGCAAAAGGGATGGATTGACCCGGACGAGGCCTATAACAAGTGCGTTGATAAAGCGAAGTTTAAACCTTTTGCCAAAAGCGCAGCTGCAGACTTTACAGAGGTTGGTTGATATGAAACAGGTAGACCTGGATAGAATTTTAGCCGGTATGCTTAGTGCCCATCCAAGGATATCTGATTTGAACTTTACAGTCGGTCGGCCATGTCAAGTAGCAGCAGATGGTAAGCTTCATCCTGTTGTTATGGATCTTGCCACCAGTCACCTGATCCCCTTCCAGACAGAGCAGCTCGCTTTGGCTTTAATAAATGATGACCGGCGACTTTTGGCAGACCTGTTTCGTCATGGCTCATGCGACTTTTCCTACGATTTGCCTGGTGGTCCGAGGTTTCGTGTAAATGTGTTTTCCCAAAGAGGGGTCTATAGCATTGTAATGCGCAAGCTGGAGAGCAAGGTCCCTACTATTGAGGAACTCGGATTGCCGGATTGCTTTAAGGCAATGGCTAGAGAAAAAAATGGGATAATATTCTTTACCGGCGCCACCGGCACCGGCAAGACCACGTCTCTTGCCACCATTTTGGATGAGGTTAACAGGACAGAACAACTCCATGTGATTACCCTGGAGGACCCTATTGAATTTGTCCATCCTCACAAAAAGGCCACTTTTAACCAGAGGGAGCTCGGCAAAGACATTGATGCCTTTGCCAGCGGATTGAGAGCGGCCATGCGCCAGGCACCCCATGTAATATTGGTTGGAGAAATTCGTGACAGAGAGACAGTGGATGTGGCCCTCAACGCAGCAGAGACAGGTCATCTTGTATTCAGTACTCTCCACACGACAAACGCCGGCCACACCATCAATCGTATTCTAGGAATGTACTCAACAGAAGAAGAACGCCAGGTCAGATTCCGCCTGGCGGATTCTTTGCGCTGGGTGGTTGGGCAGAGACTGTTGCCCAAAATAAAGGGAGGAAGGGTGGCCATCTTTGAGATCATGCAGAATAATATCCGTGTCAAGAACTCTATCATAAATGGAGAAAGCGAGGGAAAGACATTTTACGAGATCATAGAAAGTGGTCAGGCGTATAATATGCAGACCTTTGACCATCATATTATTCAACTTTTCGAACAAGGCCTTATCGACGAAAAGACATCTTTGGCATATGCCAGCAGTCGAGCAAGCGTGCGTCAAGGAATAGATCAAGTCAAAAGCAAGAGAGGTGAGAAGACATCTGACATCGATGGATTGAGCGTAGATGCGGATTGGGAAAAAGAACCCGAGAGTCTTTTTTGAGCACAGGAGATCGTAAGGTGGATGTAACTTGTACTGGTTGTAGCAGGCATTACAAAATAGCTGAAGAAAAATTGCCCTTAGATAGCGTAGCGTATTTTACATGCCCGAACTGTAAAGAACGAATAAAAATCGAGGTCCCTTCCAAGAAAATTTCGCTGTCTCCGGATGAAAAGGCAGTCACTACCGAATCGCAAGGCTTTGAATCTTTTGAGCCAGGCACCAAGACAGCACTTGTCTATTGTCCCGAGCCCCAGATAAGGAAACTGTTGCAGAAAGAACTGACATGCTTGGGGTATAAGTTGAGGTTGATCAATCAACAGGATGATATCAAGTTCAGATTCAAATATCACATATATGACCTGATTCTTTTGTATCAAAATAGACCTGAGCCAGAGGACGATCTTGCCGATATTCAGGAATATATAAGTTCTCTTCTAATGGACATACGCAGAAAGATCTTTGTGGTTTATATTCATCCGGGAGGGGATCGCCTTGACCACATGCAGTCCTTTTCAATGGGGGTAGATTTAACAATAAGTCCTTCTGAGTTAGGACATCTTTCCAAAATTCTTTCCCCTGCTCTTGAGACCATGCAAATGACTTACAAGGTCTTTTCTGAATGCAAGGCCAAGGTGGAAGGGGAGGTATTTTAACTTTAGGCACTTTAGGCACTTAAAATACCTGCTCTTGAATTTGTGGCTTCTTCAGTTAAACTAATTTATAGAATTTAATTATGTCCTGGTCTGGCGTAAAATTAGAATACTGTAGAAAAGGCACATAATGGACGAACATAACCTTGACCGTCGTAGCTTTTTACAAGGATTAGCCGGTGCCGCTGTCATGGTAACCGGCCTTTCAGAAGCCGCAGCAGAAGAGCCGTCAGCGGGGATAGCAAAGGTTGGGCAAAAAACAGCTATTCCAGATATCCAGAAATATAGGGGTTTGATTGGAGCGCTTGAGGGGTTTTCGGCAACGATTATTCGGGAACATCTGGCCCTTCTTGAAAGATATCGCCAGGAATTGTCCGAAGTGGAATCACAAAATCGGACAATCGATCTTTCTTTGGCCGATCCCCTTGCCAGCAAATGGCGCAACCATGTCCTGGCCTGGATCGAGTTACATAACGCAGTCAGACTCCATGAATTGTATTTTGACGAATTGACACCCAAGAACGTTAAACCCGGCCAAAAAATCGGTAAGGCCCTGGAGGAATCATTTGGTTCTTTTGATCAGTGGTGGGTAAAATTCAGGGCCACTGCTATGGCAGTGAGGGCTTGGGGCGTATTTGCGTGGGATAATCAATCAAGGCGACTGGTAATTTTTGGTCTGGACAATGACTCGGAATGGCCCTTGGGGCTTGAACCCTTGCTGGTTGTGGATATGGCTGAGCATGCATACGTACTGGATTTTATAGGGCAACCTTTGGCCTATCTGGATGCGTGGCTGGCAAGAGTTAACTGGGTAGTTGTAGATTCCAGGCTGGCCATGGCCTTAGAAAAATAACAGCAGTTACTATCACGTTGAATGCTTCAGGAGAATAATGATGAAAGTTAGAAAGGCCGTGGTCCCGGTGGCGGGCCTTGGAACAAGATTTCTGCCTGCCACAAAGGCCATTCCCAAAGAAATGCTGACCGTAGTGGACCGGCCTATCATTCAGTATATTGTGGAAGAGATAGTTGCATCCGGCATAAAAGAGGTGGTTCTGGTAACTGCCTCCGGAAAATCAGCCATTGAAAATCATTTTGATTATTCCTTTGAACTTGAGATTTTTTTAGCCCAGAAGGGCAAGTTGGACCTTCTCAGGGAGGTTCGCAACATATCCGATCTCATCGAGATAGTTTCGGTCCGTCAGAAAGAGCCTCTGGGCCTTGGACACGCTGTAAAGGTCACAGAGCCGGTAATCTGCAATGAGCCATTTGTAGTTGTGCTCGGCGACGACATGGTAGATGCAACGGTTCCATGTGTTTTTCAGATGTTAAAGGTCTTTGAAGAATTTCAGGAGTCCGTTGTCGCCGTACAAAAGGTCCCTTTGGATGAAGCTCACAAATATGGGATAGTAGAGGGTGAAAAAGTGGCAGAAGGGGTCTACAAGGTGCATAGACTTGTTGAAAAGCCTGCGCCTGGTACTTCTAAGTCCGATCTTGCCATAATCGGCCGGTATGTATTAAGGCCTGAGATATATGGTTGTCTTAACAGGACCCTTCCAGGGGTGGGTGGTGAAATCCAGCTAACAGACGCCCTGGACTGTCTCCGAAAAGAACAGGGACTCTATGCTTATGAGTTCAAGGGCAGTAGATATGACGCCGGAGACAAAATGGGATACCTTCAGGCTACTATGAATTATGCCCTTGCACATCCGGATCTTGGTGGAAGATTTAAGGAGTACCTTAAGAAACTGGTCGCTGATCTGGATGAGTGAGGAATGTTCTTCTCAGGCGAGGAACGAAACACCTGTTGAGCTTAATTCCCCTGGCTGCAATCAACTGTTAGATGTTGTAGTACCCCTGCCCATATACACGGCCCTTACCTACATCTTGTCAGGACATACTCTTTCCCCCGCTAAAGGTTCCAGGGTCCTGGTTCCTGTAGGTCGCAGGAACATGGTCGGGGTGGCATGGGGGACCCCTGCAAAAAAGCCGCCCTCTGTGGATTTAAAAAAGGTCAAAAGGACACTTGACCAAGGACCTCTCCTACCTGAATCCCTTATCAGTTTTCTTGAATGGACCTCATCATATTATTTTTATCCCATAGGACAGGTGATAGCAGAGGCCTTGCCACCGGGGCTTTTATCCGCCCGGAATCGACGCATATCCCAAATTAGTAATGGTTTGCCAAAGAGCAGGGACTGCCGGCCGGAGTTTCTTCCCTGGTCAACTGAGATTCCTTTGCATCTCACCGAAGAGCAAGAAATAGTATTTAATGCCATTTGTGATGCCCTTGCAACCGGGTCCTATCAACCCGTACTTGTGCACGGAGTAACCGGCAGCGGAAAGACAGAGGTCTATCTTCGGGCCGCTAAAGAGTGTGTCAAACAAGGCCGTAGCGTGTTGGTGCTGGTGCCTGAGATTGCCATGACCACCCAGGCCGTGGGCTGGTTCGTTGGCAGGTTCGGTGAAGAGGTGACAGTGCTTCACAGCGGCCTGACAGAGGCCCAGAGGCGTAATCAGTGGTTCAGGATAAAAGAGGGAAAGAGCAGAATAGTTATTGGGACCCGATCTGCCATTTTTGCCCCTTTATCTGATATTGGTCTTATTATAGTGGACGAGGAGCACGATCCCTCGTACAAGCAGTCTGAAAAATTCCGATATCAGGCAAGGGATATGGCCCTGTTACGTGGCCGGATGTCAGAGGCAACAGTGATTCTGGGATCTGCCACTCCGTCCGTATCAAGTTTTAAGAACGCCCTCTCGGGCAAATATCAGTTGGTTACTATGGAAAAACGAGTGGCCGAACGGTCTCTTCCCGATGTAGTAGTGGTGGATCGCAGGAAAAAAGAGAAAAAGGATCAACATCATAAATTGGAGTCAGCAAGACCTGAATGGCTCTCCAAAGAACTTAAAGATGCGACAGGGGATACCTTAGAAAGAGGAGAGCAGGTCCTGCTGTTTCTCAACAGGCGGGGTTTTGCAACCTATATTTTTTGTCCTGATTGCGGACATGTGTTCAGGTGCCCCCACTGTGAGGTCACGCTTACGTGGCATCGTGGGGATAAAAGGACGAATAGCGAAAAAGATGGGGTGCTTCGCTGCCACTACTGCGGGATGGAATCGCCTGCCCTGCCTGTCTGCCCGCAATGCATGGGGCAGGCGATCAAAACCTTTGGCTATGGCACTGAAAGAATTGCAGCCGACCTTGAGGAGATTTTCCCCGGTGCCAGGATCGCACGGCTGGACCGGGATACAGTACGAACCCGAAGGTATATGGAAGGGGTTATCCTTGATTTCCGGAAAGGGCGTCTTGATATACTTGTAGGTACCCAGATGATCACCAAAGGTCATGACTTTCCTGGCCTTACCCTGGTTGGTATATTATGCGCGGATTTATCCCTGAATTTTCCCGAATATCATGCAACTGAGAGGACTTTCCAGCTCCTTGCCCAGGTAGCGGGCAGGGCAGGACGCGGAGAACGGCCCGGCCGGGTTTTAATTCAGACGTGGTTGCCTGATCACTATGTTCTGGACTGCGCGATTACCCATGACTTTAATGCCTTTTATGAAAAGGAATTGAAGTTTAGAAAGGCCCTGGGATATCCGCCTTTTGGACGATTGATCAATCTTCGCTTCTCAGGTCGAAAAAAGGCCCAAGTCTGCGACACTGCGGGCAATGTGGCAAGATTGGCAAAAAACCTCGCAAAAGGTATCAAGAATACCGGTGGACCTCAAGTTGAAGTCCTGGGGCCTGCTCCAGCACCCAGAGCAAAAATCAAAGACCGTTATCGGTGGCAGATACTCTTAAAATCCTCATCGCTTTCAAATCTAAGGACATTGTGCTCTGGTCTTCTATCAAGGAAAGCAGACATGGTACCATCCAGTGTAAGAATGGAAGTGGATGTGGATCCGTACAGTCTGCTTTGATTTCATCGTCCTATCTCACTACCCTACTTCTGGGCCCGGTCCAGGATCCTTCTGCTGTATGGGCCGCAGTTAAAGAGAAGGTCCATGGCCGATAGGTCCTTGATAAATTCCCCCCAGAGCTGGGGATAGACAGGCCTCTGATAGTCCAGCCATTGGACAGTGATCCCTGCCTCCTTTAGCAGGGCGGTGTCGACCCTTCCCTTCCCTGCCCTGGGGGCCACCAGTTCACTTGCGCCCAGTTTTTCGGCAATGGCAACCAGCAAGCCGGTCCCCTTGGCCTTGACGCCTATCTTTGACTGGAGCAAGTAAGAGCCAGGCAAGTCAAAGGAGTGAAAAATGTGATCAATGCCGGTCAGGTTCCAGTGAAGCAACTTTTCAGGCGCTCTGGTGTAGAGCTGCTCGAAAAAGGCAAAGTGTTCCTGGAAGAACGGGGCGTTCTTGTAACAGTGCTCCAGTGTCATCAGGTGTTTACGCCGCCAGCGCGGGTCATCCAGGACACGAACCTGGTCAATGGGCTGGAGGCCCTGTCCCTTTTTGATCACCGGGATGGTGAACCAAACCGGTCCGCGCATGCCTTTTAAGCGATTACGGTTGATCCAGGAAAATCCTCTTGGATACTGGACCTGATCCAGGAGCACCAGTGTGTCCACTTGCATAGCCTTGTGAATCAGGCCGGGCCAGGGTAAAAAAGTGGGCTGGTGGACTGCGAATCTCATTGCTTAATCGGTTCGACCAAATCCAACCTGATAGTATAGGAATTTCCATTTTTTGACAGGATATACAGGATGATCAGGATATGAGAAAAGTAAAGAAATCATGTAGATTCAGTTAATCCCGTCAAGAAAGTCCGTTTTCCTCACCATATCGTTTTCAGTTCTTTCAGTTTACGTAATTTTCCATCACTTGTGACGAGTTTGCCCTTATGGAATTTGGCAGTTGCGGCAATAATTCGATCTGCAGGATCAAGATTGTCCTTAAAAGACATGGAGACAGAAAGGTCTGCGATTTGGGGCGTGATTGGGATGACCCTGATCTGCCTGGCATCCAGAATCAGTTGCATGAATGTCAGATAGTCCGTGCCGGGATTCAGGCGTTGCTTCTTTACAAGCATGGCGATTTCCCACAACGATATGTCGCTACAAGAAAGCGCTGATTTTTTCTCTCCCTCATAGATGGCGTGCTGTGCAGCCTTGCTTAATCTTCCAGGATTTAGACTGTCAAGAATTAAAATGCATGTATCAAGCACAATCATCTACTGCATCCCATTTTTCATCTATGGGAGAAGTAATATCCCCGATCTCACAGATACTCTGTAGCTGTTTGAGCCGTTTCCGGGCAGCCGCCTTCACATCCTCCGGGGGGGAAAGGCGGGCCACAATACGTCCCCTTGAAGTAATAACAAGTGTCTGGCCGGAACCGGCCTTGGCCAGATAATCGGGTAGATGATTTCGTAGTTCAGTGATATTAACCTTCTGCATAAGGAACCCTCACAATTCAAAACCGTACGTTTGAACTGTACAATTATAGAATTTCGGACATTCCAAGTCAAGAGAAAAACGCCTCCAATTATCAAATCCCCCCAAAGGTCTTTTCCTAAACAGTCATGACGGAGACTTTCGTCACCACCGAGTATAAAAATTTGCCACCCGCTCGCAGTGCTCGCTCGACACACACAGACGAACACAGACAAAAGACCTTATCCACTGGTGGATACACCAGCGGATAAATTGTCCGTGTGTGTCCGTGTGGGTCTGTGGCTAATAAATGTATTTTCGCTTTACACCTTTTCGCTCGCTTGACTTTGATATCAATAGGGAATCGACTCTCTGTCTGTCCCTATCTCCCCTCAGGCTGGACACCGCGAGTGTGTGACCGTACCTTCCGAAAAGCTGTTTTTCACCAGTAAAGCTACTCGTTGCTGTCCATATCAAAAGTGCCGATTTGATTGCCCAACCGCACCTTTATCGCGTCGGATTTGTACACACGTTCCCCACCCATTTCGCTACTTTCTGGGTATTTTTTCCGGAGCAGATTGTCGACAACAAAGTAAATCCGCTTCTGATAACCGTAATGCTGCCATATACTGTCGCTGTGTATCATTAAGCGCTTCGGCCAGCCTGCATAAGCCTGCGATTCTGACGATTTGGATTCCCAGGAACTTAGTACTCATCATGAAGGTAGTTGGACGCTGCGTCTGTTTGTTATCCCATCCAGGAAGAGTGCCTCCGCTTTCTTTGATGTGCTGGCGAAGGGTATGTTCAATAAGGTTCCAGATCATTAATGCCATTAACAACACCGCTCCAAGTGCTTCGATCCGTTCAGGTTTCTTCAGGAACAAATCATTGACAATGAGGGGATCTTTGAGAAAGGAAAAGTTTCGTTCTATACCATTCTGCCCTTTATAGGCCTGAAGGAGTTCGGCACCAGTTTCAGCCATGTCGCCTTGACGTGGGATGTTTGTCAACAATACGAAACAGCCCGCTTCTTTCCGCTTCCGTTCGATCTGCTCTGTTTTCTCCTGTATTTTTGCTTCGATGACATAACGTATACAAGCCACCTTCCGTGGTCCGTTATTTGGCGGACGGCCACGCGTGTAGTGGACTTTTTCTTCGACAGAGACAGCGATACTGTGCAACTCCGTGCCTGATTCACGCAAGCGTGAGGCACCTGATTCAGCGTCCGCACGGCAGTAAAACTCCTGTTTCGTTTCTTGCGCAATGAGCTTGGTGAGTGTCGTCTCCGAGGCCTTGATCTCCCTCTCTATCCGCTTGAGCCGTCGCTTGTCATGGGCCGTAGAGTGTATTACCAGCGCCCGATACTGTTGTTGATAGAGAGTAACCGTTTTTTCTGCGACACTGTACATTGCAGAGGTTCGTTTGGCCGTGGTCGGAGTTTCGT
>WTCF01000192.1 GCA_013138705.1 Deltaproteobacteria bacterium | reverse complement strand
AGACGGATTTTTACAAGCCCTGCCTTTTGCCCTTTATCACGCATGGTGTCTATTGCGGTCATGGCTGTCTCTGAAATGCTGCCCATTGTGACCAGCAAAACTTCGGCATCTTCAGAGCGGTAAGTCTCAATAGGATTGTACTGACGCCCGAAAAGGTCGGCAAATTCTTTCCATCCCTGGAGTATCACCTTCCTGGATGCCTTAAGGGCTTCATTATGCGCGACCTTTGCCTCTGAATATATCTCAGGAATACCTACAGGACCCATGGTGATGGGCTTTCTGGGATCCAGGCGGTAGCGGGGCTTGAAGGGAGGAAGATATTGATCCACCTCCTCCTGGCTCAAGAGCTCTACAGCCTCGACAACGTGACTCAGGGTGAAGCCGTCAATGTTTACGATCATGGGTAAGGACACCCGTCTGTCTTCAGCCACCCTGAAGGCATGAAGCATAAGATCAAAGGCCTCCTGGCCGGTGTCCGCAAAGGTCTGTATCCAGCCGATATCCCTCTGGCTCATTATGTCCTGGTGGTCGTTCCAGATACTGATGGGTGCAGACAATGCACGGTTCACTACAGCCATGACTATGGGAAACCGCATTGGACCGGGTATGAAGAGGATCTCGCTCATCAACAAAAGGCCCTGGGCGCTGGTTGAGGTAAAGGTTCTGGCTCCGGCTGCTGAAGAACCGCAGCAACAGCTCATGGCTCCATGTTCAGATTCTACCAGGACGAATTCAGCGTCGACTTCTCCATTTGCTACTACTTCCGAAAGGTGTTCCACAATATGGGTCTGAGGGGTAATGGGATAGGCAGGGATCACATCTACATTTGCCAGCTTTACCGCCTCAGCCAGTGCAATTGATACTTCAATTCCCACGCGTTTGGCCATGATCATCCCTCCTCCGGGACTATTGTTATGGCATCTTTGGGGCACTCGTGGGCGCAGATGCCACAACCTTTACAGTACTCCAAGTCTATCTCAAAGAAGCCGTCTTCAGTTTGGATGCAGGCCATGTCAGGACAATATATCCAGCAAATACCACACTTGATGCACTTTTCATTGTCAATGACCGGCCTTTGAGATCGCCAATCGCCCGTCCTGAACTTGACCGAGCTACCCGGCTCCATCACGTGACACCCAAAGGTTATTGTCTTCCAACCTATAATGGCATCAGTATTGGCCATTTTGTTACTCCTTCACTTTATCATTAAGATGTTATGGGGTTAGTAATATCTTCGGCATCATCCAGTGACTGTCGTCTCCTCAAATGCCCTGCGCATCGCAGCCTTGTTTTTCTCAGAAAGCCGCCCAAACCGGCGGTCCAATGCGTCTTCCATGGCCTCTGTCCCTACAATGCCGGTAGCCTTTAAAAGGGCCCCGAGCATCGTGGTATTGGTTATGGGCAGTCCCAGGACTTCTCTGGCTATGGTATTGGCATCTACCATGGCAAGTTTGCTATCCAGGCCAAAGGTCTCCCTGGCCTCCGACTCCTTCATGTTGGTATTCAGGATGACAATTCCGTCTTCATGCAATCCCTCTGAGACCTTTACCAAAGAGGGAAGCGCTGAGTCCAGTACTATCACTATGTCCGGACGGTAGACCTTTTCCCTGGTCCGTATTGGGGAGTCACTCACCCTTACAAAAGCTGTAACAGGGGCACCCCTCCTTTCCGGACCGAAGCTGGGAAAGGCTTGCGCGTATTTTCCTTCATCTATGCCTGCAGTTGCCACGAGCTCAGCTGACGTAACAGCTCCCTGCCCGCCGCGGCCATGAAGTCTGACTTCTTTCATTGGCAATATCTCCCATATAAGTATTTTAGATGTGACGAATTAAGACCCCAAAAAACCATTCTACCATGGAAATCGCCATACCTGAAAAGAAATTCAGGTTAAGGAACATCTAAGGACATTAAGTAATTATGAAATGGCTTATCAACTTACTCTGGATAAAGTTTGTTAACACGTTGGTTTTTCTCTTGTCAAGGGTCTGATTTGAGAGCCGGGGTTACTTTTGATCATCAAGGGAATTCAATTTCTTGTTAAGTCCGCAGAGAATAGTGCGAATATGTTTGGATTTTTTTCCCAATGCCTCTGCCTGTCGTCCGAGCTTTGTTGCTGTCTTCCAGTCATGTGTCTCTTCAAGGTACCCAAGGGCCAGAAGTGCCATGGACTCCGAATCTTCATGGTTGATTTTGATAGCCTGCTGCCATGATGCCTTGGCTTCCTGCCATCGACTAAGGACCCTGTAAACCTTGCCGAGTATTCGAAAAATAGCCCCTGGTACCGGTTGGTCAGGTCTATCTACAAAAGGACTGAGAACCTCCAGGGCCTCTTTTGCCCGGTTCGATCCAATGAGCACTTCGGCCATACGGCCTGCTAAGCGTATATCGCCTGGTTTCAGTGCACAGGCCTTTTTCAGGACCTTTTCAGCACTTCTGAGGTCTCCTTTCTGGAAAAAGAGCCCGCCAAGGTTATAAAGGGCCATAAAATTTTCAGGAGACGTGCCCGCAGCTCTGGAAAAGGCATTAATGGCCGCCTTGGTCCTTCCCTGTTCTGCAAGACAAACCCCCAGGCTATTAAGTAAATTGGCGTTTAGAGGCTCAGTCTTAAGACCAAGCCTGTAATTTCTGCAAGCGCCGGGCAGATCTCCCCACGAAAGGATTTTGTCTCCCCTGACGTTCCAGGTCAAGCTGTCATGGATAGCCACTGAACCGTTTCCTAACAGATCTGCGTGCATAAAGGCCCACAGGGCTGATACCGGTGTTCGGGATGGTCCCACTGCAGGTTGGCTGCCGGCAGCAATGCCTATGGTTGAAGGCGTACCCTGGGCGGCAGTGCATAGTTTTTGGATCTCACTCCCCCATTGGGCCAAATCAGGTTCCCGGGCCTTTCTGCCAAATTTTCTGATTAAAATGGCATTATCTTTTTTTTCTGAAATGAATACTCCATCTTGCCCCAGGGCGTCTTTAAGAACATGGTGAGCGGGTTTTACATAAGCAACGGCATATTTTGAGCTGCCCTTGACGGCCTTTTTTACTTGGTCAAGCCTTAATCCAAGTCCCTCAATACCCAGGCTGTCTTCAAGGGCTTTTAAATCATCTGTACAAAAAATCGCGGTACCCAGTTCCTCAGCCAACCTTTCAAGACCATAGATGACCTCCTCCACATGACGGATATCAAAAGGCCCGGAGATATGGTGGCAATAAGCTTTAGAAATCAGCATCTTCACTATCCGGGCCTTAGAAATCAATTGCTTAAGGCCAAAAGACAGTTTGTCCTCGTTTACTCCAGGCAGAAGTATCCAGAAATCCCCCGGTTTTCCCCCCAGCCATTCAGGATCAGAATGTCTCCAAAGCATCAAGCACAGGTCAATCACACTTTTATGATCACAGTAATTGGAATTTGCCGAGGGTTTTTGTATGAGGTGCAGCAAGGAGGTTGAAGCCCCTTCCTTTTTAAAAATAGCTTCTAAAGTAAGATATACATATGGAGGAATTTTTCCTGACCTTGAAAAAGAGGACTCCAATCGAAGGACCTCGAGTTTATTTTCTACCCAGGACTGCAGAACAGGGAGCCACCTTTCAGCTTCTTCCGGTCCGATGGAATTGTCTACTTTAAATAACACCAGGGTGCCGAGGGTGATTTGGTGATTTGGTGATTTGGTAGTGATTTGGTGATTGGGGATGGTTGATCGGTCTCTGATTGGGATCAGGACTTGCTGTCCTATCCGGTCCCAAAATCCCTTGCATTCAGATAGGGCATGAGAGGCCCTCTGTCTCTGACGCTCTGAAAGTTTAGCAGGCGGAAGGCCGTCAATATGGTCAGAAATGGGATAGAATATCCATTCTGAAAAGGGAAAAATTTCACCAAGCCATTTAATGACCTGGTTACCCAGCCGTTCCAGGTCCGCTGGGACTAGATGAAATATAGGATCAGTCGGCATTTTTCTTTTTTATACCTTCAAAGGTTCAGGGTTTACCCCGTTAAATAGGGTTCCCTTCGGGAAATTTAACAGGGTAAACCGTTCAAGGTTATCTTTCTTGAAATTAAACCTCCATTCAGAACTGACGAATCAACGGCTCAGATTTTCCGTGAACTCTGAACCTTACCCGGACAAGCCGGAAAAGTGCCTTAAGTGAACTAAAGTTTTAAGTGACTAAAGTTAAGGTATCGCTTCGCTCCATCTATTTATATTAACCGCGCTGAAAGCGCGCACCACAACTTTAGGCACTTTAGCTCACTTTAGGCACTTCAAACT
Organism: Deltaproteobacteria bacterium; assembly: GCA_013138705.1. The sequence continues at coordinate 452 of WTCF01000192.1, read as the reverse complement.
CAATTAACTTGAAAATATTCTGCCACAAAAAACGCGAAAATAATTACTAAGGTACTATATGTACATTATGTACATTCCATTTTTTATTGAGCTGATACGTTCCATTCTCATAGCAATCCTGGAGTGTGACCTGTTCCTACTCCGCCACGAACAAAGACACATTCTCCAAAACGTGGTTCATCTCGGCATCCAAAGATGCCTCTTCCTGGATGAAGAGATCTATGCTGCTCGGCAACAGGTTCTGATAACGCAGGAAACCTGGATCCGAGCCATATGTGGTGACCATGTCTGAGACCACTACAGGGAACCTCCTGGCCATGCTTTGGCCAAAGTTGATCTGGGTGGGGATGTGGCTGGTTGAGCCGCTTAGCACTACCACAGAGCGATTGTCAGAGGTATTTCCTGTTCCCTTTTCTATGGCGATCCAACCGATGGTCTCTGTAGTATGCCCA
>WTCF01000064.1 GCA_013138705.1 Deltaproteobacteria bacterium | reverse complement strand
GCTTGGTAATATTGGTGCAATCAACCATTATGAGTACACCCCAATCGGAGATATCGTCAATACGGCGTCAAGGATAGAGGGCCTGAATAAATACCTGAGCACACGAATAGTGTTATCAGAAGAGGTGCTGTATCAACTCGATGGTTTCCTGACAAGAGAGCTTGGAAAATTCCTTTTGGTTGGGAAATCAAAACCTGTTGTGGTATACGAATTAATATGCCATATAGGAGAATCCAGTGAACAACAAAGACGTCTGTGCGCGATTTTTAATATAGCCCTGAATGCCTTCAGGAGGCAATCCTGGGAAGAGGCGATCAAAGGGTTTAATGAATCAATGGAAATCCATAGCGAAGACGGACCTTCGATTTTTTATCTGAAATTATGTGAGAGGTATAGAGAGAATCCACCTGGTGAGATGTGGGATGGATTGGTTTCTCTTGACAATAAATAGAAAAAAATCATACACTCAATATATGTTCGTAAGTTCTGATTCCTTGTGCCCTTTGTGCTGAAAAAACATGATAAGAAATCTCAAATTATGACTGTTCAAAGTGTAATCCATGTCCGCCTTCCAACCCTGATGATATTCGTAAGTATATTGGCAGGGTATATTTTGCCCGGTGTCGTGGCTGCTCAGACGTGTGAAGAGTGGGTAGGTAAAATTGTATCGGTGCAAGGCGAGGTTTATGCTCGAAGAGCAGGTGAAACAAAGTGGTTGCCTGCAAAAATGAATGATACATACTGCCCAGGCGATATGATTCGAACACAGGGACGAAGCCGGGCAGCTATTGTTCTGCGTAACGAGACCATCCTTCGTCTTGATCAGAAGACCACCATCAGTTTTTCCGGATTAGAGGAAGAACAGACTTCTATACTCGATCTGGTCACCGGGGCTGTTCATTTCTTCAGCCGTTTCCCCCGAAGCCTGAAGGTTATTACACCATTTGTTAACGCTGTTGTGGAAGGAACTGAATTCTTCATAAGGGTCGAGGCCGATCGAACCCTGTTGTCGATACTTGAAGGACAGGTAGCAGCCACAAATGAGGCAGGGAGACTTATCCTGTCCAGGGGTGAATCAGCAGTAGCCCAGGCAGGACAGGCTCCTGTCCCCCATGTCGTGGTAAATCTTAGGGATGCGGTTAAATGGGCCCTGTATTATCCACCTGTCCTGGATTATCGCCCGGCTGATTTTGGTTCTGAAACCGGTTGGCAGGCTAAGGTTCGCAGGTCCATCGAGTTCTATTGGAATGGTGACTTGACCAGTGCATTTTCCAGCCTTGAGGGAGTGCCTGAAGATATCCAAGATCCTCGTTTTTTCACCTATCGTGCAGGATTGCTTCTTACCGTTGGCTGTGTTGATGAGGCAGGTGTTGATATTAAGAAGGCGCTCAATCTTGATCCATCAAATAGTCATGCCTTTGCCCTTAAGTCGATTATTGCCGTTGTGCAAAATCAAAAGGACCAAGCCCTTGACTTGGCGAGCAAAGCTGTGGAACTAGCCCCTGAATCACCTGCAGCAAGGGTTGCGCTTTCATATGCGCAACAGGCCAATTTTGACCTCCAGGGTGCTTTGGCCAGTCTCCGTGAGGCAGTCGAGCTGGATACTGAAAATGCCCTTGCGTGGTCTCGATTGTCAGAACTATGGCTGTCTTTTGGAGATCTCGATAAAGCGCTTGAAGCGGCAAAGAAGGCTGTGGTCCTGAATCCCAATATTGCACGAACACAGACTGTTTTGGGATTTTCTTATCTTACTCAGATCAAGATACGTGATGCAAAAAATGCCTTTGAAAAGGCGATCGAGTTGGATCAGGCAGCTCCGCTTCCGCGTCTTGGACTTGGATTGGCAAAGATCCGGCATGGTGATCTCAAAGAAGGCCGTGAGGAGATTGAGATCGCAGCGAGTCTTGATCCTGACAACTCGCTTATCCGCAGTTATTTAGGTAAGGCATACTATGACGAAAAACGTGACAGGCTGGCCAAAAACCAGTTTGCCATGGCCAAGGAGCTTGATCCGCAAGACCCGACGGCCTGGTTCTATGATGCGATCCTGAAACAGAGTCAGAATCGTCCGGTCGAGGCATTGGAGGACCTGCAGAAATCCATTGAACTGAACGACAACCGGGCTGTCTACCGGTCGCGCTTGATGCTGGATGAAGACCTTGCAGCAAGGAGTGCCAGCCTGGCCCGAATATATAATGATCTGGGATATCAGCAGCTCGCCTTGGTGGAAGGCTGGAATTCGGTGAATGCCGATCCTGCCAACTACTCAGCGCACAGATTTTTAGCCGATTCATATGCTGCCTTGCCGCGGCACGAGGTTGCCAGTGTCAGCGAACTCTTGCGGTCACAACTCCTTCAGCCCATTAATATTACCCCGGTTCAGCCTCAGCTCGCCGGGAGCAATCTGTTTATTCAGGAGGGAGCCGGCCCGGCAGACCCTTCCTTCAACGAGTTTAACCCGCTTTTCCTTCGAAACCGGTTGGCCCTGCAAGCCAGCGGTGTTGCTGGCGGGAAGGATACTCTGGGGGATGAAATCACCCAGTCCGGCGTATGGGGAAGGTACTCATACAGCATTGGCCAGTTTCATTATGAAACAGACGGATTTCGAGAAAACAACGACCAGGACCAGGACATTTACAACGCCTTTGGCCAGGTGGCCATGTCATATAAAACCAGTATCCAGGCCGAGTATCAGTACAAGGATGTTGACATGGGGGATCTTCCGCTACGGTTCACGGATGAATTTGAGCCCACACTGAGAAAACCAGAACGGCTGCGATCTGCCCGGCTTGGCTTCCATCATGCATTTGACCCCCAATCACACCTTATCGGATTCCTCCGATACGGGAAAATAGAGTCCGCTTTTAAGTATCCTCCTTATGCCGATGTTTCGAAAGATGATGAAGGTTGCGACGGGGAAATCCAGCACTTGTTTCGCTCGGGGCGATTCAACATAACGAGTGGTGCGGGGTATTATGATGGCGATTTCAAATTGAAGGTCACATTTTACGGCGACCCAATAGATGTGCGCGAATCTGATATTCGGCATACCAACGCCTATGTTTATTCTCAGATCAACTACCCGAAGAACTTGACCTGGACACTGGGAGGGAGCGCCGACTTCTTCAAGGGGGCAATCTCTAATAGCGATCAGTTCAACCCCAAAGCAGGACTGACGTGGAATATTTTTCCCGGTACTACCCTTCGGGCGGCTGGGTTCAGGACGTTGAGAAGGACCCTGTTATCGAGTCAGACCATCGAACCTACACATGTCGCGGGTTTTAATCAGTTTTTTAATGATTTTGAAGGCACCGATGCCTGGCGTTACGGAGTCGGTATCGATCAGAGGATCTCTGCTATGGTAAATGCGGGTTCGGAAGTTTCCAGGAGAGATACGGAAGTCCCTTTCGTAGACTATGCGGGTGGGGGCCGAACCAAGGAAGTGGATTGGGAAGAAGATTTGGCTCGGATTTACTTGTATTGGACGCCGCAACGCTGGCTGGCCCTCAGTGCTGAATACTAGTTCGAACGATTTAAAAGAGACCTGGACTACACCGGTCCTGATAACCTACATAAAATCAAAACCCACCGGTTCCCTTTCGCTGTCAGCCTTTTTGATTCCTTGGGATTCAGCAGTCAGATTAAGGCAACTTACATTGACCAGGAAGGCGAATTTGGCAACAGAAGTAGTGGAGTAACCTCCGGAGACGATCAGTTTTGGATCGTTGATGCCTTTATTCGCTACCGGCTTCCAAAACGATGGGGCTTCATTACTCTGGAGGCACGCAACCTGTTTGACGAGGATTTCCAATTTCAAGATACAGACCCTGCGCATCCGGTTATCTATCCGGAGCGCTTGATCTTGACTCGTTTGACGTTGGCGTTCTGAAACCAAAGCAAATCTAATTGGCGAATATAGTTGAATGAAGGATGTGAGAAAAAGATTAACAATAGATATACCCAAGGATTGATATAAGAAGCATTGCTAAAAAAGGAGAGCAACCATGAAAAAAAAAGAAGATGTATTCGAACTTATTTTTAGCACCGATGGAGTGCTTGTTGATGTAAAGCCCCCGCCAAACCGAAAGTTAAAGTTTGGACCCACATCAATCAGCCAGTTAAGTTTTGACCAGTTGAGAGGAAAAAATATCACTCTAAAGAACGGTAACTACAGCTTTGAAGATTTACTGTTCGCCGGCAACATAGAAATGAAATTGCTTATTGTAAATTCTCCGGGCAATTCCATTTGCGGGGGCGTGTGTGGCGGCATAGCGTTCTCTTGGTGTTAAGATGGCCTTGCTTGCAGGATTGTAAGGTGCCGGCCGTTGGCATGCGGCTGAAAAACGTCCCTGTTAGCAAACGAGGGGGCTGATTAATTGAGTTTGAAGTGCCTAAAGTGAGCTAAAGTGCCTAAAGTTGTGGTGCGCGCTTGAAGGATAGACTAGAAGTATTTCCTGTTGTTCCCAGCGAACTCAGTGCGGATCAGCAGTATGGTTATTTGACCATGACTTGGCGAGAGCCTTTTGGAATGGTCGATGTGCTATCTTTTCATCATCTCAGCCACGGATGGAAATCTGGTAAGATCGGTATGGGGAAGAAAGAGGGAACCGGTTAGCTGATTCATAAAATCTCCGCGCACATTCATCTCGAGATAAGTTATCTTATCGCAGATTTCCTCCACCTCTTTTCTGGTATTTCTCCATGTGAGGGCCTCAATCGTCCCGGTACCTGCGGCATTTCTCAGGCCCTCAAAGCGTTCAAGGGGCACATCAGGCAGCATTCCAATTGTTATGGCCTTTTGGGGATCTATGTAATTGCCAAAGGCCCCTGCGACATAAAACCTCTCGATATCCTCAAAGCCGATCCCAACGCTCTGGATTACCACGTTCAGTATGGTGTACATGGCCCCTTTTGAACGAATCAGGTTTTTTATGTCGCTCTGACTGATATGGATCGGCTCTCCATGGCCGGTCTCATGAGGACCTGCCACAATATAGACCCACTCCCCGCCTACTTGTTGCATCCTGGCGCTATCCCGATCCACCACAAGCTTTCCGGTTGGGTCCACCAGTCCTGCAACAAACATGGCTGCCAGGAGATCTATTATTCCTGAACCGCATAATCCTTCCGGGGCCTTGCCGTCTTTAGTGTGAAAAGTGACAGTCAAGTTGTTTCGGTCTATGTCCACCCGGTCTATGGCCCCTGGCTGTGCCCTCATACCGCAGGAGAGAATCCCTCCCTCAAGTGCCGGGCCGGCCGCTCCTGCACAGGCCACGATCCAGTCCCTGTTCCCCAGCACTACCTCTGCATTGGTGCCGACATCCACGAGCATGGAGATCTCCTCCTTGAGGTGCATGCCTGAGGCCAGGATGCCTGCCAGAAGATCACCGCCAAAGTAGCTCCCCACGTTTGGAAAACAATAGAGCCAGGCCTGAGGATGGACATTTATTCCAATTTCCCCGGGCCGGATCAGATCAAAGCGGTTAACCACGGGAATATATGGTTCACGGCAGATATGGCCTGGATCAAGACCTAAAAAGAAGTGGCACATAGTGGTGTTGCCGGCCAATGCAATAAAGCAAATATCCTCCGGGCTTATGCCATGTCCTGCCGTAATTTCCTGTACAGAGGAGTTAAAAAGGCCAACGACTTCAGACTGCAGTGTCTCCAAGCCATTGCCTTGCCCTGCAAAGAGGATTCTTTCCAGGATATCCTCACCGTGGAGCCTTTGCGGGTTGGTTTTTGATAGAGTAGAAACGATCTTGCCTGAACCAAGGTCCACCAGGTAAAAGACCACAGTTGTGCTTCCAAGGTCCACAGCCAGTCCGTATGGCCGCAGAGGATCGCCCGCAGCGTTGACCTGGGCGACTTCCCAGCCGGAAGGCCCATCCAGCACCAATGTCTGCACCTTGTAGCCAGAGAAAGGTAGAATGCCAGGCAAAACTTTGCATGTCTTTAAGGGGAACAGGGGCGGCTGACCCAGGATAGACTCTAGGGCCGCTCTTACACGTGACTCGTGACTGCGGTTGTCGCTCAGAGACGGACCAGGTAGATCCAGACTGATTGCGCGGGCTACAGGGTCAAAACGCATAAGCGTAAGTTGTTTTGTAAGCGTTCACAGGTTGTATTGAAAGATGAACGTCGAACATCGAACATCGAACGTCCAACGTCGAATGAAAAACGAATATCCAATACCGAACATTCAACGGCTATTTCTGTCTCTTTTCATCCGTTTTGATACTTGCTATGTTAGCCATTTAGGTTGAAGGCTGAAGGCTGAAGTATACTGATATCCCGCCTCCTGCAATAATTAGCAACCTTTCTTCCTGGTCATAGGTCTGTTTCCTCATCTTTTCCCATTCAACATTCGATGTTGGACGTTCGATGTTCGATGTTCATTAGTCCATCCGTTGATCTCTTTCTAGCTCGGTCTGGTCCGGAGTTACATCGATAATAAGAGAGCTTGGATCCAGATCACTATTGGCCTCACTACGCCTTGCACATTCCTTCTCAAACTGGCGCATGACCTTGCGAACACGCCATGCCATATAGACGGCTGCAATGGAAAAGACTGCCAAAGCGCCCAAAAATAGCGGCAAGGCCACAAAGAAGGCGGCTACGGCAAGCAGTCCCAACCCGAACAGGGTCAGTGGAGAAATATTAGTTGATTTATAGTATATTCTGCGTTGTGTCATTTTAGTCCTCATTAGTTTCCGTATTGGATTGTTTTTCCATTCAACATTCGATGTTCGATGTTCATTTGTTGTAGTTAAGGATATTCTTCAACGAGAAAAAGGAGTCGAGATCCATCTCTTCAAACTTGATTCCCATTCCTTCTTCATCCGTGCGGACTACACGCCCTTTTAAAAAAAGCACGAGCTTCGAACTGGTATCTGTAAAATGTAATTCCAGCTCACAAGTAGTGCCGACAGAAAACTTGATATCACTATAGCAGTAAATTCCTTTTAAACTGATATCTCTTGTTTGATTGCAGCGTATCTCCTTGGCATCCTGTTTTAGAGACCACAGGCACGCTACGGCCTTAAATGGGACCCGAATATATTTGCGCCGCTCGGTATTTGCTACCATAATACTGTCTCCTCAAGATCCTTCCACCATGGACCTGATCTTAAGACGCAGGCCCTGAAGCCTGATGAATCCCTCGGCATCTGCCTGGCTGTAAACATCGTCTTCCTCGAATGTAGCAAACTCCGGCCGGTATAAGGATTTCTCCGCCTTTCTTCCCACAACCTGACAGTTTCCTTTATATATCTTGAGTCGAACCCTTCCGTTCACATTAGACTGGGATTCGTCTATGAGCTTTTGAATAAGCTCACGTTCGGGTGAAAACCAGAAACCGTAATAAATAAGCTCTGAATAACGGGAAACCAGGCTATCCCGCAAGTGCATAACCTCCCTGTCAAGAGTTATGGACTCAATGGCCATGTGGGCTGTACGAAGAATAGAACCGCCCGGCGTCTCATAGACCCCTCTTGATTTCATCCCGACAAAACGGTTCTCAACCAGATCAACCCGTCCAATCCCGTTATCAGCACCAATGAGGTTCAGCCTTGACAAGAATTCTGCTGCGGAAAGACGCTCACCGTCAATAGCCACCGGATCTCCTTGCTCAAAATCGATCTCAACATAAGATGGTTCATCAGGGGCGTTTTCAGGGCTTTTTGTCCACATAAACATGTCTTCATGTGGTTCTGCCCATGGGTCTTCCAGGATTCCACCCTCATAACTTATGTGTAGGAGGTTTGCATCCATACTGTAGGGCTTTGCCTTTGTGACCGGTACTGGTATGCCATGGGCCTTGGCAAAGTCTACGAGCTTCTGCCTGGAATTGAGGTCCCATATGCGCCAGGGAGCTATGATCTTGAGTTCAGGGGCAAGTGCCATAAAGGAGAGCTCAAAACGGACCTGGTCGTTTCCCTTACCAGTGGCCCCGTGGCTGACCGCGTCAGCCTCAACTTCCCTGGCGACACATACCTGTTCCTTGGCAATGAGGGGCCTTGCTATGGACGTACCCAGCAGATAGGTACTCTCATAAATGGCATTTGCCCTGAACATGGGAAAGACAAAGTCCTGGACAAACTCCTCTTTGAGGTCCCTTATCACTACCTCCGAGGCCCCTGTATCCAGGGCCTTCTGCTTCACAGCTTCCCAGTCCTCTTCCTGGCCTATATCTGCGGAATAGGCCACTACAGGGCAGTGATAGATCTCTTGTAGCCACTTGAGAATAACAGATGTGTCGAGTCCGCCTGAGTAGGCCAAGACTATTTTATTTATTTTTTGTTTCGGCATATAGGAATTCACCTATCCTCAATTTATAACCCAATCGAAACTACTCAGGTATTTAGGTTGAAGGCTGAAGGCTGAAGTATATCAATCATCTCGCAACGCTCAAACGCCCTAAGTTTCGTCCCTAAAAGCCTTCAGTCTTCAGTCTAAACACCTAACTTTGTGTGATCGCGCACAATTTTCCCTAAAAGCCTTCTACCTTCAGTCTATCCACCTGAGTATTTACAACCAATCTATCAAAAAAACGTATTTTTTACAATGGAACAGGAATTTTCTACATGATCCATCCCGGCAGGTAATAAACTCCTTTATTGTCTGCAAATTGATTTGTAACGGTTCTGAAACAGATGTCCCCCAGAATACAACACACATTGGAAACGAAGGGGAGTGATTCATCTTTTCCCAAATTTCTGTTGCTCAAGTCGAATCAAGTAGTAAATACAGTAAAAACTCGTGGAAACTGAGTTGGGAGGAAAGCATTATGGATTTTGTGCGTATCAGCGGGACTGAGATTGAGACCTCACGCATTGCCCTTGGGACATGGGCTATAGGAGGCTGGATGTGGGGAGGTACTGAGGAACAGCAGGCTGTAAACACCATTCGTACTGCCCTGGATCTGGGTATAAATCTTATCGACACAGCACCGGTCTATGGATTCGGTAAATCAGAAGAACTCGTAGGTATGGCCCTGGCTGAATACGGAAAAAGGGATCAGGTAATAATTGCCACAAAGGCGGGGCTGGAATGGGATGATAAGGGGAGAGTTGTCAGGAATTCTTCCCGGCAACGGATACTCAAGGAGATCGAGGACTCTCTTCACAGGCTCCGGACTGACTATATTGATATCTATCAAATCCACTGGCCGGACCCTGCAACGCCATTTGAGGAAACTGCCGAAACCATGCAGGATCTCTACAGAAAAGGAAAAATCAAGGCCATAGGAGTAAGCAACCATACCCCGCAACAGATGGATGCCTTCAAAATGTCTTCTGTGCTTCACACCAGCCAGCCACCTTACAATTTGTTCGAACGGAAAATAGAGAACGATATTCTCCCGTACTGTATTGATAACAATATTACGACACTTGTCTATGGCCCACTGTGCCGGGGTCTTCTTACAGGCAGAATGCGAAAGGAGACAAAGTTTAAAGGAGATGATCTCCGAAAAATAGATCCTAAATTCAGGCAACCCCGATATGATCAGTACCTGAAGGCTGTTGCCCGGCTGGATGAATATGCCCGAAAAAACTTTGGGAAAAGTGTAATGCACTTGGCTATAAGGTGGCTGCTGGACAGACCGGGAGTAAACATTGCCCTTTGGGGAGCGAGGCGACCGGATCAGCTTGATCCGGTTTCAGACACTATGGGATGGGAATGCGACGACTCGTCCATGGAATCCATTGATGAAATACTGAAAGAGACGGTAATTGATCCCATTGGGCCTGAGTTTATGGCTCCTCCGGCCTCCGTACCTTAAGATTCAGAAATCCGCAGAAGGAGACAGGTATGCTCATATTGGTTGATACCTAATTACATGCCTTAATTCAATACAGCACTCCGCTTTGAAACATTTTTGCCAGAAATTTCTTGTGATATGAATCGTCAAAGATTCCCTTTCTGCGCATCAGCATATAGTATTGGTCTAAAGACAAGCCCCTTTCAAACGCCTTAATCGTCACGCGATATGTCTCATAAGACATGCTCATGATTTCATCCGCAAGGAAGACAGACACGGTCTTTTCATGCTTCAGGTTAGCAGGCCTTTCTTCTTGCAGACGTTCCAAGAAGCCCGGCAGATCAAGGTAATCATGATTGTGGATGGAGATAAGGGCATGATTAAGCCTGGGGCGCTTGGTTCCATTAGAGTTCCCTGACTGCCCGGGCCTGGACTGATGCTGTGCCTTTTTGACCTGGAGGCTGGTCAAGTCCTCAATAAATGGAATTTTGGAAAGCATAGACTCGTTCTGGATAATTGTTTTTTTCAGATTAAGGAGTAGCTCACAGTGATCCAGGGACTTAAAGACATTTTCGGCCCTGTTTGAGTATTGGTCTGTGATCGCCTCTTCAACCACCCTGATAACCAGTTCATCAAGACACGCGAACATGATGTGAAAGAGTTCGTTGGATTGCTTTTCTAAGCCCTTAAGCATGAATACCAATAACTCACACCTGAATATCTCCTGTTCCGATAGGGCTTTCGGAATAAATACACATAGGTTGTCCAATGGAAAGCTGTATTGTTCCCGGTCCCTGAGCCTTCTTTTCCAGGAGATGAGCGTATCCGGGTCATGCGGCTTCTCAACATATCTTTCCCAGTAACGGCTTCCGACATCTGTGGATAAATGGTCGTAGCATATCTTTGCGTTTATATATTTTTTGGCAAACAAATCATGTTTTAGCTGGAAAATACTGAAAATTTCATCCCTTATTGCGGCGTATGTCTGGGCCGTGTCGTGGTATCGGCTGAAAAAGATGCTTACCTTCATACCGGTGCCCAGGCAGTCATTGATAAGACCCAAATTTTCTTTTAGTTTCTCAATTGAATAGGTCTTGTGGTGTTTAATTTCTTCGCGGCTCCTGTCATCGAATACCTCAGGGGATATCTCAAAGAGCGGTTTGTCCTGATTGTCGATGATGAAAAGGTCTCTGTATAATTCCAGGAACTGCCTGTCGAGCAATTGCCAGGCCCCGTAGTTTAACCGGAATGTTTTGATCAGCGTTTTTTCTTCTTTCATGGCCTCGAACAAGGCCTTTATGTAGCTTTGGTCGATCTCATAGCAGATATATATTTTTTTTGCGAATTCTTTCAGGCGTTTCAGGTCCGTGATGATTGCCTCAATGGACCTTGAGACCGGTTTTGCCCGTGCGCTGTGGAGTTTGAAGGACTCACGGCTTCCGCCACAATAGTCGCAGCTAAAAACACATCCTCTCCCAATAAAAACAGGGAATCCCAGTGTTTTTTCCACGGCCTTTATGTATACATCATGGTCAAAAAGGCAGGTCAATTTGGAAAAGGAAATGCCGGAAAGAGCTTCTTCGTCTATAAAGTAGGAGACCTCATTGACTCGTATATCAGGCCCATCTCTATAGATCAGATTGGGTATTTCCGGCTTCTCGGCACCATTAAGAAGGAGTTCCATTGGTCTTTCCGGGTCGCCCTTTATAACATAATCAACAGACGGCCATCTTCTGAGCAACGCCTCTCCAAAATATCCGGCTGTGAAACCGCCGCAGATGATCTTGACCGGGTCAGTCCTTGATTTGATGTGCTGAGCCACCCTGATTCCTTCTTCTGCGGTTTCCTGCCAGTGCAAGATCAGACCGACATGCGTGGGGCGAAATTGCTCAATATAATGGTTGAGGAGCGACGACCTATCTGTCTCATCATAAAGGGCCAGGTTGAGTATTTTTGCCGGGATTTTTCTCTGGTTCAGAAAATCACACAGCCCAAAGGTCCCCATGGGAATATGTAAAAAATTCGCCCCTGGGCAGTTTATGATAAGAAGTCTGGCCTGCATATGAATC
>WTCF01000012.1 GCA_013138705.1 Deltaproteobacteria bacterium | reverse complement strand
TTGTCGTATTGGGCGAATTCCCCGTTCTTTTCCGCCACTGCGTTGATACACTTGTATTCCCCCGGACATGCGTAACCCTGATCCATATACGCACCGCAACCTATAAGTAAGATGTTCATTTACTCCCCCTTTGCTCAAAAAAATCTTAACTGAACTCCAAATGCCGAAAACAAATGCCCCTGACACGGCATAACTCGGAGACTTGAATTCTATTCTACCTGTCTGATTAAAAACATTCCAGTATTGATTCCGCTGAAAAAACCCAACCTGCGGCGTTGCTTCAATTTACCAGTCACTGCGACGTACGATAAGTACGTCTCATTCCTGGAAAATCTTGCGCCTTGCATCTCGGGCTTTTTGAGCGGAATCATGCTTCAGACTTTTTGCAGTATAGTCATTCTTCAGTTCTAGCAAAAACTTAACGCATGAAACGGATATTGTCCAAGAAAAGTGTGGCGGGGGTATCAGGATCTAAGATGTCATATAACCGTTCATGGGTTCAAAAGTTCTGGGTTCTGGGTTTAAAATTGGCTTGACCTCTATCCATATTTTGCGTAAAATGGAGAGCATAATGTCCGTTTTTAAAGAAAGAAAGATTGCCGATTTTGCCTTTTCGGATGAGTGGCTAGGCAACAGCATGCTTTTCATTGCCGGTCCGCGCCAATGCGGGAAGACCTCGTTGGCCCGCAAGTTTTTGGAAGAAAAAGGTTGTTCGTCTCTATATTATAACTGGGACATTGAAAAAGTCAGGAGCAGATATCGGAAGGATCCGGATTTTTTTGTCAAAGAGGCATCGCGGCTACGAATTGAAAAACCTTATGTGGTACTTGACGAAATCCACAAGGTAACCCGCTGGAAAAATATCATTAAAGGCATCTACGATGAATATCAGCATCTGATCAGAATCATTGTGACAGGCAGCGCCCGTCTTGACCTTTTCCGAAAAAGCGGAGATTCTCTTGTAGGGCGTTACACTATGGCTCATCTATTTCCTTTCTCGCTGAGGGAATGGGCCGGCAACATTAATGATACGCCTTCATCCTGGCTCTACGAAGACGGCGACTGGAAAAATATGGCAAAGACCTTCGATGCCAAGCTCGCCGAATCTCCATCCGTTTCAAAAGAGCTGGCGGAGTCCTACTACAGGTTTGGACCTTTTCCTGCCCCACTTATTTCCGGGTCTGAAAAGCGGTCTCGAAAATGGCACAGGGATTATATAACCCTTCTGGTAAGAGAGGATCTGCGTGACCTGTCCGGTATTCGGGAACTCGACAGGGTTTCTCATCTGGTGGAATTGCTTCCCGGCCGGGTGGGGTCGCCCCTTTCCCTTCGAAGTTTGGGAGAGGATATTGAAGCCAACCATTCTACTGTAAAAAACTGGCTTGAAGCATTACACAGGCTTTATCTGGTTTGGCCACTTCGGCCGTATACAGGAAAACTGCATCGCACTCTCCGGAAAGAGCCCAAATGGTATTTTCTGGATTGGACTTTTGCCGCCAGCGAAAGCAACCGGTTTGAAAATATGATTGCAAGTGCATTATACTGGTTTGTAACCAGTCTTAATGATCGGGGTTGGCCGGAAGTGAAGCTTCATTTTGTGAGAACATACGATAAGAAGGAGATCGATTTCATACTCACCCTGAACGAAAAACCTGTTTTAGCGATTGAAGCCAAACTGACGGATGCAAAATTTTCACCTCAACTCAGAAGATTCCGCAAGGCTGTGGATGGGAAATTTCCCATATTGCAGGTAGTCAGTCAGACAGGGATTTTTCTGAGGAAGGGGCCTGGTGAATATCTGGTCGGTTATGACAGGCTGCTCATGGTGCTTTAAGCCAGCAATTCTAATTATGGACATAGCGCAAAGATATCGTTGATTTCAACAGATTATAGCTCTACTGAAAAACCCTGAGATTTTATACAAAAATCACAAATCAATTGATAGCAAAAGCCAGAGCTTTAAAGAAAAACGAGCGGAAAAATGAATTATAAAAAACCAAAACGGATGTTTGAAGACTCAGGGGTAGTTGATCCCAGAATGTCATACCATGTTGTGTTGGAGAATGTGGTTAATACAAAACACCAGGATATTAAAACCATGGTTGACCTGGGAAGGTACTTCTCCATATTTGCTCCCAGACAGAGCGGCAAGACTACTTTTTTTGAATGTCTTTCCTCTGAGCTTGAAAAAGATCAGACATACATGGCTATCCTTCTCAGTTTTCAGGATTATAAAAACCTCCAGTCAAAAAGATATTATCAATTAATTCAAAAAGATATATACAACCAACTGACAAACAGATTGAATGCTGTAAACTGCCCGAAACTGGATACTATAAGAGCGTACTTAGATTCCCATAACCTGACCGATCATATCTGTTTTCGTGAACTATTTGAGGAATTAAACCGTATAATTGAATTCAAGAAAATTGTCATCTTCATAGACGAGTTTGATGGCATCCCCATAGACGAATTGGAGAATTTTCTGACAACCTTAAGAGAGCTTTATCAAAGATACAAAAAGCAGACCGATAAAGCTCTTTACTCCGTGGGACTGGTGGGCATCCGTAACATAACCAAGCTAATCGTTGGCGGTGTCTCCCCTTTCAATATTGCCGACCAGGTAAAACTTCCGCCTTTCACTCTAAAGAACGTCCGTGACCTCTATAGCCAGTATACAGAGGAAACCAACCAGCCCTTTACTGAAGATGCAGTAAAAAAAGTATTTGATGAGACAGCCGGCCAGCCTTGGCTGGTAAACCGTCTTGGCACCATCCTAACAGTTGATATAAAACCTGAGACTACCGATCCAATTACAGCAGACGATGTGGAAAAAGCCACAGACATTCTTCTGTACGAAGAAAACAGCCATTTTGATAATATCACTGAAAAGGCCAAACAATACAAAGAGACTTTTGTAAACATTGTTTTTAACGGCGTTGAATACATCCCTGGCGATGAGGAGCAATCCCTTCTTTTGACACATGGTTTGATCAAGGCGGAAGGAAAAAATATTAGGGTGAGCAACCCTATCTATAAGAAAAGGTTCACGATGACCTTTTTCCGGGATGTTGCAGGAAAAGTTGATGTATCCTTTGTGCGTTATTATCTGCCCGATGGAAGTCTTAACATGGAGAGGATATTGATTGATTTTGAAAAATACATCGCTCAGATAGGCGCGGCCGCGTTTTATTCTACAAACAGACCAATGGAGGTAACAGGCAAGTTTCAGCTCACGGCATGGCTTTATCAGTTTGTCTCTGAAGGAACGGGTGAGTTATATTACGAAAGCAGGACAGGACTTGGAATCATGGATATCATGCTCATCTACAAGAGTAACAAATATATCATAGAGACAAAGGTGAAGAGGTATCGAGGAACCGTTGACGAAGCATTGGAGCAACTCGCGGAAAAGTATCTTCTACCTGAAAGAGTCAGCCATGGCTATATAGTTATATTTGATCCCACAACCAGAGTGGGTGAGTTATGCACACCGCAAAAACACATACTTGAGGGAAAAGAGATATTGAGCTTTAACATCGGGATAGGAAGATAGAAGAGCTAAGAGACTCTCTCCAGGACCCGGCTGGGGCACACATAGCTGCCTCTAATGATTTTCTGCTGCAACCCTGACTTCACCTCATGCTTTTCGATGGGCGTCATAATTCTTTCATCAACCTATTAATTCGTTCTGTACGCTCCTTGATTTCCCGCATTTGTTCGGCTCCTATGGAATTAAGAGATTAGAGCTGGATGTACAACTCAGTGTACTCCAGGTCGTTCGATGCGGCAAATGGATTTTCCAGGGAGGATGGAAGGATTTCCTGTTTGCTTTGTTGAATTTTATGGAATGAAGACTTTCCACCGGTTGATGAGGCACAGATTTTCATAAATGCCGGTGTCAGTTCATCAGCGAAATAGATGTTCTTCCCCTGACAGTATGATGAAAATTCACTCAGATACCGCCGAAGCTCCTTCATGGAATTATCTGAAAGGCTTCGATCCTGTTCGACTTTCAGGCAGCGTTGCACCAAAGTTGGAATATCAGGTGGGAGCAGGTCTTTGGAGGCAGGATCGTTGGAATCTTCACCCAAGGTTCAACCTCCTTCTTGCTTTTGTTTCGTCTTTCCCAAATTTCCAATTTCTAATTTCAAGCCTTTCATCTCTCCCCAATTTCTACTTTCCAATTTCTAATTTCAAGCCGTAAACGGCTACGGCAAATCAAGGTTGACAACAACAGAATGAATCGTTATGGTTAGGCAGATAATCTGAAATACGGAGAATCAGTATGTATGCCAAAACAATCCAGGTTCGAAAGCGCGGTACCATTACACTCCCGGTAATAATACGGGAAAAATATCGTCTGGAGGAGGGTGACCCTATTACACTTGTAGATATGGGAGAGGGTGTTTTTCTCAGTCCGAAGCGTTCCTTGCTACCAAAACTCGCACAAGAAATCGAGCGCTTGAAGGAAAAACACGGCGTTTCAACAGAAGAACTGATTGCGGGTGTGGCAGAGCAACGGGTAAAATACGGGACAGACATGGAATAAAAGTGAAGGATCTCTATTTTCCAGTCCCTGTATTTTTTGACCCAGATGTCATGATTGCCGGAAGTGCTTCTGCAAGTGGCGCATCCTTTGCCCTCCTGCAGATGGCTGAATTTGGTCTCATCAAAGGGCATATTTCCATCCAGGTATTGGAGGAGTGCCGAAGAAACCTTGCTAAAAAACTGCCTGGTGCTATCACCCCTTTCGAGAAAATCGTTGAAAGATGTGTAACGGTCAAAAGCAGTTTGTCCGACGAAAATTCGCTATCTATTGCCTCAAATCAGGCAGACAAAAAAGATGTTCCCATTTTAGCATCGGCATTGGAGGCAAAAGCCCGTTTTCTAGTTACCTTTAACGTGAAGGATTATTGGCCTGACAACAGCATACAATTAGAGATCTTGACACCTGGGGAATTGTTGTCTCGTATTCGATCGGCTGTATCCTGAATTTGCCTCTTCAATATGTGACATCCCGTCCCTGCAACCCATGTTGACTAAAATGGCGAAGGCCCCGGACCTGAGCCAAATAGTTCTTGTGGCCTTAATGGCCACGATATCCAAAATGTGGTGCCAAACTACAAAGCATTGGGAATAAAGAGATCTCTCGGAGTTGTCTCATATACCAGACAATATTTTGATAAAAGTTGACTAATATACTGGACAACGTTATTGTCGATATAAAGGTAAAACATTGATTAGTATGCCGGACACAAATAAAAAGGAAGCTTTCAAGCTTGCAATCCGGGAATTTCATGAAAGAAGTCTTCCTGATCTGGTTGAAAGGGAGCTTTCTGTGCCCCTCGATGCTGAGAAAGTAGTCACCCTCTATGGTCCCCGCCGGGTCGGAAAAACCTATTACCTCTATCAACTCATAAATTCCCTTATCCCGCTGCACGGCAAAGAGCGCATCATCTTTATCAACCTGGAAGATGAGCGACTTCTGCCTCTTGATGTTCAGGATATGCGCCTTCTGGTTGAGGCCTATTATGAACTTTATCCTGAAAACAGAGAGGAGCCGGTATATCTTTTTTTAGATGAAATCCAGGTTGTGGAGGGTTGGGAGACCTTTGTAAAACGGCTTGATGAGAGCCGCAAATTCAGGCTATTTATCACGGGCTCGTCGGCCAGACTTATGAGTCGCGAGATAGCGACATCCCTGAGGGGCAGGACATTGCCCTACCAGCTTCTGCCCCTGTCTTTTAGTGAGTTTCTAAGATTCAAGAAATTGGAATACGACCTGCCGCTTGTTAAATACTCAGGCATCAGGTTTGATATTAAAAAGGCACTGGAAGAATACCTCGAGTGGGGAGGCTATCCGGAAGTGGCCAAGGCAGATAAAGATATCAAGGTAGAAATTCTCAAAAGCTATTTTGAGATGATTGTTTTCAGGGATCTTGTGGAGAGATTCTCCATCAGAAATTCCAGATTCATGAAGTTTCTTTTGAAATATCTTTTGACAAATATCTCGAATCTGTTCTCTGTAAACCGTTTTTATCGCTCCCTGGAATCAGGATTGAAATCCTCCCGGGAGACCCTTCAGGACTATCTGGCCCACGTTCTTGAGTCTGAGATCATCTTTTTGATACCCAAATTTTCTTACTCTCTAAAGGTCCAGGAAAAGAATCCCAAAAAGGTCTATTGTCTTGATAACGGTCTCAGGCGCACGGCAGCCTTTCTCTTTTCAAAAGACATTGGAAGGCTTGCGGAAAATCTGGTTTTTCTGGAACTCCTTCGCAGAGGTTATGAGGTCCACTACTGGAAAAATAAAAGAGAGGTTGATTTCATTGCTCAAAAAGAAGGACTAACACTGGCCATAAATGTCTGCTATGAAGACGCTATCCCTGAAAGAGAAACAGAAGGACTGAAGGGGTTAAAGGACTCTGATCTCAAATCTGACGATCTGTTTCTGGTAACCAGAGATATTGATAAAGAACTGGACAATATAAGATTCGTCCCCCTCTGGGAGTGGCTTCTGAGCAGAGACCTTTTTTGAGAAACGGTTTTCAGAACTGAAAAAGAGGTATTTATAAAGAAAGATTTGGAGTGATATGGGAATTGAGGAATGATAAAGTACGATTTAAACATGTTAAAACAAAGTTTGAGGAATTCTCCTGAAGTGGCGGCTGCCTATCTTTTTGGCTCCGCTGCAACTAATGCGCCTGTGGTTAATGACCTGGATATACTTCTATTAGTCTACCCAGATATAGACAAGAATACCGCTTACTTCGATTTGGTCTGTCGGACATCAGAAGCCTTGGCTTTGCCTGAGGACAAGATAGACATCCTTTTCTTCGATTTGCAGGAAGCAGATGCGGAGATCCTTTATGAGGCCGTTAACCAGGGAGTCTTACTGAAAAATGAGTCTCCTGAATTGTTGGGCGAGAGCATCGAAAAACTTTCCCTCTACCTAATGCAAAATGCGTTCATCATAACAAGAGCAAAACAGCTACGACATGAGCAACTGGAGGTATTTTGTGACACTTGACATAAATCGCATTGAGGAATACCTGAATGACATTACGACCGAGATATATGATGTTAGATCTGTCCTCGATCAGGCAGACAAGCAGGTATTGCAAGACCGCCACCTCATTAAGAGTCTGAAATATTCAACAATTGTAATTGCCGAGGCTGTCGGCAGTCTATTTCAACATGTTTTGGCCAAGAAACACAGTGTCGCCGTTGGTGGATATACGGAAGCCTTTGTGAAAGCCAAAGAATATAGAATAGTTTCACCAGAGTTAATCGAACGTCTCCTGCCTTTTGCGAGGTTTCGAAATATGCTTGTACACCAATACTGGAGAGTCAAGGATCAACTCTTTTTGAAAAATATCAGGGAAGGCCTGCAGGATTTCGACATTTTTGTAAAAAAAATCAATGAGTTGTACATAAATCAGCTACCCGATTCTAAACGTAGAAGATTATCTGAATAAGACGAAGGAGTTTGAAGGTGAGAAAATCGTTGAAAGATGTGTAACGGTCAAGAGCAGTTTCCCCGGAATCAGTGGCAGGTTTGAACCGGAATGGGTGGCAGGTTTAGGCCAGAATCTATACCTTGCCAGGATAGCGGGAGAAAAACCGTCTCCGACCTCGATACGGAAACCACGCCAAAGCACTCCACTTTTAAAAATAAATTCATCAAAAGCCTACCACTTTTACAAAATAATGCGATTATTCGAACAGGATTTCGCAAAACATCCAGCCGGGGCCATAGTGGGCAGACCTAATTCCTGCCACTCGTTAGCCTCTTTGAATTTGGAGAAATGGAGACTCTTCACCTGGGGACGGGGACATAATTGATTAGATTAACTTACTCTTTCGTTCTCCTTGCAATTGCCTTGGAAATGGCAGACGTAGAAATTCCGAGATGTCGGGCTACTTCTGCCAAGGGGATTCCATAATCCTGTACCAATTGATACGCTATCCGCAGCCTGACCCGTGAGATACAATCGCGACGACTACCCATTGGAAGTCCCTTAATGCCCAGGCATATATAACCGTCTCGGTCTCATGAGCAACCTGTCCCATGCGCATCAAGCCTGGCCTGTCTCGGCATACCACCTCCTGCCAATCAGCTATTCGCTCATACCATTATACACTTATTCAACCTAGCCAGCCCCGTGAAATCATGTTTGCTTTTTATTTAACTGGGGTCAATTACGTCCCGCAATTCCTTATTCCTGACCATGTCTTGCACCACACCCTTCCACTGAGTGTCGGAATCAATATCTGCGTCCGCTTTACTCTGGCACTTACGCCGGTTGTAATAGATGTAAAGCCGTATCGCTTCATTTGCCTGGCTGACCTGCCAATCCTAGCGACTCTTCATCAAGTGCCTAAGGAAGCTGTCGATTTCTTCATTTGACACGTCATCACACAGGCTTTTGTCACAAAAAGCATAAAACCGGGTAATCCATGAGAGATAATACCTCAGCCTCTTTTCAGGAACGATTCGTTTTGACAACAGATAGGAGCTGAAATGTTCCACTGTACCCCTCAAAATAACAAATCCTCATAATTATATAGACGCTGCATAATCCCTAAATAATCACGAAAAAGCAGACTTCTGGGCTTCATTTGAAAAAGTACGCCTTCAAGAAGTGCATGCCCTTTCTCAGCTTATCGGCCGTATCTGCCCAATATTTAATCAAAAAGACGATTTTCTTGATTTTATTCTTGATTACGCTGAAAAAAGTCCTTTTGCGGTCTTCGTGTTTCGGCCCTTGGGAGCCCTAAAAAATGGATCAAAAAAGCTTATTGAGAATTGATCTCAAGTAATGAGCGTACTTTCACCTTTCCATAA
>WTCF01000134.1 GCA_013138705.1 Deltaproteobacteria bacterium | reverse complement strand
GCCTGGCCTGATTATCCTCAATCTGACAATGCCCAAGGTGAATGGTTTTGATGTAATTGAGTACATTCAGACAGAGGACAGCGCCAAGGATATCCCTCTTATTCTTATTACTAAGAGGGACTTGAGTCAGAAGGAGAAAGACGATTTGGATGGGAGGATACGGGGTATATTAAACAAAGGAGTACTTAAAGAAGAGGATCTCTTACAGGAACTCAGAGATAGAATAAATGAGATAAAGAATGCCTGACAAACGGGTATGGTAGGATAAATATGGTGCCGAAGGGGGGAGTCGAACCCCCACGGGTTTTGCCCACCACCCCCTCAAGATGGCGTGTCTACCTATTCCACCACTTCGGCAAAATACTATTTAGAGGTCTCAGGTTCCTCAACCCCGGTTACTGGTGCAGGAACAGTTTCAACAGTTTCAGGAATTACAGTCTCAATAGTTTCTGTAGCCTCAGGAATTTCACCTGGCTCAGTAGTAACAGGACTGGTAGTTACCTCCACGTCCTGCATTATCGAGTCCTCAACCCTGTGAGCTGACAAATAGGTGAGAACAAGAGAAGAAACCATAAAGAGCACTGCCAGTCCTGTAGTGAGTTTGTGCAGAAGGGAAGCTGGTCCCGCGCTGCCAAAAATGGTATCACTGGACCCGAACACAGCACCTATTGCAGCCCCTTTGCCTTGCTGGAGCAAGACAGTAAGAACCAAGAAGACACATGTAATAACGTGGAGTACTATTAAGGTAGAGTACAAAACATATCCTTTAAGTTGCTCTCTTAATTAACTAATCCGGCAACTCACAATTTGACCAAAACTCCCGGGTTTGAGAGATGCACCGCCAACAAGAGCTCCGTCTACATCGGGGAGCGCCATTAATTCATTAACATTTTCCGGTTTAACCGAGCCACCATACAATATTCGAATTTGCCCTGCAATACCGGAATCGAAACGATCGGCAAGCCACGACCGGATATTGATGTGGGCATCCTGTGCCTGATCCGGTGTAGCTGTTTTACCTGTGCCGATTGCCCATACAGGTTCATAGGCAACTACTACTTTGCCTGCCTCTTCGCTACCCACCTCTGAAAAGCCTGCTGATAACTGTTTTTCAAGTATCTCATGCGTAAGTCCAGATTCTCTTTCCTCTAACTTTTCTCCAATGCATAAGATTGGAAGCAAATCATTTTCCAGGGCAGACTTGACCTTTAAGGAAATAAGGCTATTTTCTTCTCCGAAAATGTGCCTGCGCTCTGAATGCCCGAGGATTACCCACTTAACTCCGAATTCCTTGAGCATGATAGATGATATTTCACCAGTGAAGCCACCCTTTTGCTCAAAGTACATGTTCTGAGCTGCCAGTGTCACAAGTTCACTTTTCTTAATGATTTCACCGGCTGCTGAAAGGGCAGTAAACGGAGGCGCAATTACTATCTCTCTTTCCGTCAGGTTATTCACCAGGGGCAAAAAGACTTTAAGGAAATCACGCGTCTCGGCCACGGTTTTGTACATCTTCCAGTTAGCCGCCAAAACAGGTCTTCTCTTTGAAGAATTCATTTTTTACTACACTCCTCAAGTGCCGTTATGCCTGGCAATTTTTTTCCTTCCAAAAGGTTGAGGAACGCCCCACCACCCGTGGACATATAAGATATGTTTTCTACTTCACTGGCCCTGTGGATGGCCAGATCAGTATCTCCTCCACCTACAATGCTGAGGGCCTGACTGCTGCCGACTGCATGCGCCAGGGCCATTGTACCATGGCTGAAGGGATCGAGCTCAAAGGCCCCCATTGGGCCATTCCACACTATGGTTTTGGCATTGTAAAGGGCCTCACTGAAAAGGTCTGACGTTGCAGGCCCTATGTCCAATACCATCCAATCATCAGGGATTTCCTGGGTTGGGACGATCCTGGTTTCGGCGTTTGTATCAAGATCCTGTGCTATGACGCAGTCAACAGGAAGGTAAAATTTAATGCCTTTATCTTTTGCCTGATCAATTAAGGCCCTGGCCGTGCCTACCAGCTCTTTCTCAGTAAGGGATTTTCCTATATCAATGCCTTGCGCTGTCAGAAACGTATTGGCCATTGCCCCGCCGACTATCAGCTTATCCACCCGGTTCAGTATGTTCTTGATGGCCTCCAGCTTGCCGGATATCTTGGCCCCACCCAGGATGGCCACCAGAGGCCTGGCAGGTTCTTCCATGGCCTTTTTGAAGTATAAAAGTTCCTGCTTTACAAGAAAACCGGCTGCGCACTCTTTAATTAGGCCGGGTACTCCGGTCACTGAGGCATGGGCCCGGTGTGATACTGCAAAGGCATCATTTATATATATATCGGCCATTTTGGCCAGGGCTTCTACAAAACCAGGGTCGTTTTTTGTTTCTCCTTGATAATACCTTAGGTTTTCAAGTAGCAGCACTTCTCCGTCTGACATGGAGTTGACCTGGTTCTCCACTTCATCTCCAATGCAGTCAGGAGCCAGAGACACCTCCTGGCCTATCAGCTCTCCAAGATGCCTGGCCACTGGTCTCAGGCTGAATTTTTCTACCCTCTGTCCCTTCGGGCGGCCAAGATGCGAGCAGAGTATCAGTCGTGCTCCAGCCTCTATGGCGCGACGTATGCTTGGCAGGGCCGCCCTGATACGGTTGTCGTCTGTGATATTGCCGGAATCGTCCAGGGGGATATTGAAATCCGTCCTCATCAGGACCCTTTGGCCTTTCAGTGGAATCTCATCTATGTATTTGATCACGACCGTATTTCCCCTTGCAAAACTCTATATCTAATTTTCAAACCAGGGACATCTCTTCCTCTATCTGAGTAGCATGCTTACCCATGTATATCGAGCCGTTTCTGCCGTCAATACTCAGAAAGTCACCGGAACGAATAATGCGGTCGTGTAACCGCGCAAAACCCTGGTTTTCAGAGACCTTTAGCTGCTTGCAGCCCACAATGCAGTTCTTGTCCAGACGAAATGCAATAATGGCTGCATGAGATGTCTGCCCTCCCTTTGCTGTGAGCAGGCCGTCTGTTAAAGTAATTTCCTTGATATCGTCCGGGACCGTGTCTGACCGGATCAGGATCAATGGGGTCCCGGGCTCCTTCTCGCGGAAGGATTTAATCTCAGAGAGGGTGAACACGGCCTTTCCTGTCATGGCCCCTCCACTCACCCCAATGCCTCTGCCCAGGTAGCTGGCCTCCAATTCTGCTGATGGTACAAAGACCTGAACGATGTATCGCCTCTTTGTGGTCATGTTTCGGCTCTGGAGTATAAAAAGCTGGTTGCTCTCCGGGCCTTCAAAGGTAAATTCTATCTCCTG
The DNA here is from genome assembly GCA_013138705.1 of Deltaproteobacteria bacterium. Next base: position 2,442 of record WTCF01000134.1, on the reverse strand, counting down.
CGGATCCCATCTTTTTTCGTAGATGAGCTCTCTGGTCATGGATAACAAGGTATTGTAAATCTCAGGGAAATTTTTCTCCAGAGTCATTTCGGAATCAAGCCCCATGGCTTTTTCCTGCTTTATTGAAATCGGATATGTAGTGACCAGACCGCTTACAATGTCATCCCCCTGATTGCCGGTGGTGAAGTCGCCCCACAGGCTAATATTGTCTATATTGTCAGTATGGATTGGCGTGAAGGCAACGCCGGTACCGGATGTCTCAGCAAGATTTCCATAGGCCATGGCCTGTACTATCACAGCCGTGCCCCAGTAATCGGACATCTCCATTATTTCCCTGTAGTTCTTTGCTTTTTCAGACTCCCAGGATGTAAGAGTTAGCCGTATGGCCACAAGGAGCTGCTCAAAAGGATCAACTTCCAACTCCAGACCGTGGTCCAGCGTGGCTTGACGGTAAGCCAGGGCCAACTCTTTCATCTGGTCTCCGGTAAATTCCCTTTTCTGCTTTACTCCGTACCGACGTTTGTGATTACTAATGAGTTCGGTGAACATCTCACGGTCCAGATCAAAGGACATGGCCCATGATTGCACAAACCTGCGGTAATTATCCCAGGCAAACCAGGCATTACCGGTCTTTTCCGCCAGGCCTTCTATGATTTCAAGGTTACTGCCCACATTAATGATTGTTGACATCATCCCCGGCATGGAAATGGCAGCTCCACTCCTAACCGATAAGAGCAAGGGATTTGACGGATCGCCAAACCTGCGCCCGGTCTGGCGCTCCATTTCCCCAATGGCTTTCTGAAGCTGTGACTTGAATTCTCTGTATACACTGGGCAGTTTCCGGATAATCGGGTAGCACCTGAAGACCTCGGTTGTGACTATTACTCCTGGTGGAACCGGCATACCCTTCTGTGCCAGGAGCACTAAGTTAAAGCCCTTGTTACCAAGGTGTATGAGGTTTTTTGTCTGTTGTTCAGGACTGTGTATGGTACACAAGATCTGATTCGGATCATAGCTCAACATTAAGTCAAGGTCCTTGTGATCCAGTTTTTCTTTCTGCTCTCCAAGCACCTGGTATACCCGGGCGATAAAGTTGTCGAGATATTGAAGACCAAAGGTGCCGGAGATGAGGTCTCTCAGGAACCACTCTGTTATCTGATGAATGAGCTGAGTCTCGTTTTCAGCCTCTTTTACAGCAGTCTTGTATTTTGGAAGAAGGTTGTGTTTGCCCAATTGGCGAATAATAAGAGAGATATTGTCCTGATGGGGGCTTATGTAATAAACATGGATAATGTCTTTAACACCCTCGGACAGCCCTCTCACTACATCCAGGTACTGGGAAAAGGCAAATCGCCGGACCTCGAGGGATTTTTCCATCAAGGCGAGATAAGTGGCGAACCTCTTAGAATACACTCCGTCTAACTGTACGGCTCTCCAGAAGAGGCGGAGGTACCTCAGGATACGCGCGAAGATAGACCTTGAGATGAAGGTTGAATCTATCTCAGCTATCAGTTGTTCGAAGTAAATATTGGCCAGGTTCTCCAGGCGGAAACTGAGACTGAGGGCGTCAAACTTACGCTCATGGTAACGGCCATACATTGAAGGAATATCCACTGTTATGTGCCGCTTGTGGTATATGTCCTCCCTGATTTCAAACTGCTCTTTACTGAGAATAATACCCTTAAGGACATCAAGCTGGTCCAGAATTACCTCAAGACACCGCTCCGGATCGTCGTCCACATCCAGGATTTCAATTACCTTATCCAGTCCCTCAAAACCCAGATTTTTGGCTTCCTCCAGATGATGACGGATTTCCTGGGTGCCGAGCTTGTACTTATGGGCCTCAAGCCTGTACATCTGGATAAGAAGTTCAACACGTCTTCTCTCTTGATGGGGGATATCCTGTACTTGACACAGTATCTGTGAGAGCCGGTCCTTTTCCAGATTCAGCAAGCTATCTACACTGTGGGTAAATCGTTTGAGATCCAGCACATCTGCCAGATGCTGTATGAGTCTATGGACATGATCCACGTAAGGGCCATGGTCAGGGACCTGCTCCAGGATTTCAGGAGGCAGGAAGGGGGCCAGTTCCTCCTTTTGCCTGCTGAACCAGAAGCACAAAATGGCTTCAATAAAATCGACAATGCGGTTGTTGCTCTCAACATGGCTCTGTTTTCTCAGGAAATGAATAAGTATATCCTTGCGGTGAGATATCTCATCAAGCTCTGTTGACACATCCCTCAGGAGACCCTCTGCTCCTATTTCATTGAAGTAAACCGGCAGGATCTGGGCCAACTGTTTGACCAGATTGTAAATCGGCTCTATGTCACAGTTCAATAATCTGCTGACGTCTTTCTGAAACAGGTCTGTATCCCGGATGCATGTGCCTGCCAGTTTAAGATTTATTATAAGGGCTGACAACAGGGTGCCGCAGACACTGGT
>WTCF01000213.1 GCA_013138705.1 Deltaproteobacteria bacterium | reverse complement strand
GAAGGGGCATTGTGGTTCAGGGCCACTGCCCTGGGAGATGAAAAAGACAGAGTAGTTAAGCGTTCAAATGGAGTTCTTACCTATTTTGCGTCAGACATAGCCTACCACAGAAATAAGCTGGAGAGGGGATATGACCTTCTGGTTGACATCTGGGGTGCTGATCACCATGGATATGTAGCAAGAGTAAAGGCGGCAATAAGGGCCCTGGGTTACCAGGAAGATAAATTGCAGGTCCTTCTTGTACAGCTTGTCAATCTTCTGGAAGGGGGGAAGATTAAGGCCATGTCAACCAGGGCCGGTGAGTTTGTGACCTTGAGGGAAGTGCTTGATGACGTGGGTAGCGACGCTGCGCGGTTTATATTCTTGACCCGCAGATGTGACAGTCACCTGGACTTTGACCTGGATCTTGCCAGAAGCCAGAGCCAGGAAAACCCTGTTTATTATGTACAATATGCCCATGCCAGGCTTTCAAGCGTTTTCAGAAATGCTGGAGAACAGGGAATTTCTCTCGCAGAGCCACAGGATATTGATGTCTCACTCCTCAACACTCCAGAGGATATTAAGCTTTTGAAGCAACTGGATGCATTCCCCTGTCTCGTGGCTGACGCCGCCCTTGCCCTTGAGCCATATCGCGTCAGTTATTATCTTACCGAGTTGGCAGGTCAACTGCATGGCTACTATACCCGGCATCGGTTTATCACCGATGATCCGGATTTGACCCAGGCCAGACTTCTCTTGGCAGATGTGACAAGAAGGGTTTTTCGCAAGGGTCTGGGGCTACTGGGAGTATCAGCACCTGAAAAAATGTAAGCAGTAGGGGCAGACACGCGGGTCTGCCCCATGGGTTGAAAAAATGTAGGCCGGTAGGGGCAAGACCTGTGTGTCTGCCCTATACCTGCGTGTCTGCCCTATGGGCTGAACATGAGGTTTAGAGATGGCTCGAACCAGAAAAAAAAGTCGAAAAATACAGTTCCAGTTAGGTTGGGGAGGGCTTTTTGCCCTGACCGTATCTACTGTTTGTGTCTTTCTGTGGGTGTTTATCTTGGGTTTCTGGGTTGGTCAGAAGCTGGTTGGACGCAGTCTGGATGAGTCACTCCAGACCCAGGTTGTCGCAAGGGCAGTGCCTGAAGCAGAGGAAGTTACTCCCCTAATTCCAGAAAAAACAACTCGGGTAACTCCACTGGATACTAAGGAAAAAGAGCAGCCAGAGCCAAGGAAAGAGTCAGTTAAAAAGAAGGTGCGTGACGCGGATGATGTTAAGCGGCTTGGGTCCCAAACCAAAAACACAAAGAAAAAGAGCACATACTTTGCGTTGCAAATAGCTTCTTATAGAGAGAGGGAGCGGGCAAATAAAGAGGCCCGAAGGTGGAGAGATAAGGGCTATCGAGCTAAAGTCAGGAGGGCCGACCTTGGTCCTGAGAAGGGGATCTGGTACCGGGTCCATCTCGGGGAGTTTCGTACTGTTGAGGAGGCCACCAGCTCTGCAAAAAAACTGGCCCAAAAACATGACTTGAGGTCTTATGTCGTACCCATACGTGATTAAAATATTATGATACGGAAAGGTAAGATATCGGATGTAAGGTCCATTCATGCCTTACTTGCTCACTTTGCAGACCAGGGTCTGCTGTTGCCGCGTTCTCTCAGCGAGATATATGATCATCTGCGGGACTATACCGTAATGCAGATATCTGATGATAATATCGTGGGTGTGGTGGCCCTTAATATATGTTGGGAAGACCTGGCTGAGGTGAAGTCTTTGGCGGTACGCGAAGACTACCAGACCAAGGGTATGGGAAGACAGCTTGTGGAGCATTGCCTTTCAGAGGCCGTTGTCCTTGGAATTTACCGGGTCTTTACCCTCACATATCAACCAAAATTCTTTGAGAAATTGGGGTTCAAATTAGTGGATAAGAGTTCACTTCCCCACAAAATCTGGGCAGACTGTTTGAAGTGCCCAAAGTTCCCGGATTGTGACGAAATAGCACTGCTGGTGGAGCTTTGATTATATGATTGGAAATATAGTTGCAAAGGTGTTTGGAACAAAACACGACAGGGAGGTCAAGAAGCTACAGCCCCTTGTAGATCGTATAAATTCTCTTGAATCAGAAATAAAGGCCTTGTCTGACGCAGAATTCAAGGCAAAGACCCCTGAGTTCAAGGAACGGCTTGAACGGGGAGAGTCTCTGGATGAATTGCTCCCGGAGGCCTTTGCCGTTACACGGGAGGCAGCTCTCAGAGTATTGGGGCTCAGGCCCTTTGACGTGCAGCTCATGGGCGGGATTGTGCTGCATCAGGGCAAAATCGCCGAGATGAAGACCGGTGAAGGTAAGACTTTAGTGGCCACAATGCCGGTTTATCTGAATGCACTTACCGGTCGCGGGGTCCATGTGGTTACTGTTAATGACTATTTGGCAACCCGTGACTCGGAGTGGATGGGACAGGTATATCGCTTTCTTGGTCTGGATGTTGGGGTAATAGTCCATGGTCTTCAGAGTACAGAGAGCAAAGCAGCCTATGGGGCCGATGTGACCTACGGCACTAATAACGAGTTCGGATTCGACTACCTTAGAGACAACATGAAGTACTCCCTTGAGGACATGGTCCAGCGGGAATTTCACTATGCCATTGTAGACGAAGTGGACAGCATCCTCATTGATGAGGCCCGGACCCCACTCATCATATCCGGCCCATCCGAAGAGTCTACGGATCTTTATTACAGGGTCAATCAAATCAGCCCGCACCTGAACAGGGAAACTGATTTTACAGTGGATGAAAAGGCCAGGGCTGTCAGTCTGACAGAAGAGGGTGTGGCAACGTGTGAAAGGCTTTTGGGAGTGAAAAACCTCTATGATCCTGCCCAGGCCGAGCTCCTTCACCACGTGCAACAGGCCCTCAAGGCCCATGCCCTGTTCAAGAGGGATGTAG
>WTCF01000054.1 GCA_013138705.1 Deltaproteobacteria bacterium | reverse complement strand
AACCATCATGCCCTTAGCGTTCGCAATGATCAGAAGTCCGGACTGTGTAGTGAGCATGAACATGAATACCAGGGCAAAGAACTGCCAGGTCTTCACCATCTCGGATGCATTCCAATTATGCTTGGTTGACGCTGCCATCTGCTTGGCGGTTGCCGCAACTTTGGGGCCTGGAGGCACATATCCTTCAGGAGGCGTTCGCAGAAGCTGACCCGCAATGATAACCACCACGGCGAACAGTATTCCCAGACCCACAAAGCTTCCTGTTATGCCATAGTGGTCAATCAGATACTGTGCCAGAGGGCCGATATATAGGGCCGCCCCGCCATATCCGCCTACCACGAGACCTGCGACCAGACCTCGTTTATGAGGACCGAACCACTTCAGGGCCGCAGGGGTGGGGGAGGCATAACCAATACCCATGCCAATGCCGCCAAGTATGCCGAAACCAAAAACCAGCCCGGCATAGCTCTTCATCAATCCGGCAACGATACAACCTGCGGCAAGGAAAAGGCCGCCCACGGTTGCACCCACCTTGGGGCCGAATTTATCCTGTATGCGGCCTCCGGGGATCATTAACAAAGCAAAGATGATAATGCATAGAGAAAATGGCGTCGCAGCCTGGGCATTGGTCAGATAGGTCCAACCTGCATTCATGCCCGATTCAATGACTTGACCAGCCTTGTCCACATTAACCAGGGATGATTTCCATATGCTCCAGGCATATAATATGCCCAGACACAGGTTGATAGCAGTGCCAGCAAAGGTAGTTATCCATGCCTGCGCCGGTTCTGTTGTAACTTGACCTGTCATATATTTATCTCCTTCTTAAAGACGCTTAAATGCAATGAATTATTCCTTCATCAGCGCTCTTTTGCTCTCTTTCAGCTCTTCTATCATGTCCTGTGACATCTTATGGATTTCAGCGACAATCTCGGGATTTGCCAATGTAGTCGTGTCACCTACGTCCTTGTCATTGGATATGGCTGCCAGCACCCTGCGCATGATCTTTCCGGAGCGTGTTTTTGGCATATCCGGTACGATCCAGACCTTTCTCGGCCTTGCGATTTTACCAATGGAGTCACAGAGACTCTGTGAAATCTTGGCAGCCAATTCCGGACTGGGATCGTATCCGGGCTTTAAAGAGACATACAGGTCAGGGACCATTCCCTTTATTTCATCTGCTACAGGGACAACTGCCGCCTCTGCCACTTCAACGACGTCAAGAGAAGCGGACTCGAGTTCCTTGGTCCCCAACCGGTGCCCTGAGACATTGATTACATCGTCAATCCTCCCCAGGATACGGAAGTATCCGTCCTCGGATAGCATGGCGGCATCACCGGTAAGGTATGGCCAATCACGCCAATTTTTGCTGTTTTTGTCCTTGCAGTACCTTGCATAATACGTAGAGACAAATCTATCACGGTCTCCCCATATGGTTTGGAACTGGCCGGGCCACGGGTTCTGTATGCATATATTTCCTGCCTTTCCTGCTCCTGCCTTGAGTTCGTTTCCATCATCATCATAAATTATCGGATGGATACCAGGAACACCGGGACCCGTACTCCCCGGCTTCATCGCTCTCAGTGCAGGCACGGTACTGCAGAGAAAACCACCGTTCTCAGTCTGCCACCATGTATCAACTATTACGGCCTCACCCTTTCCGACTACCTTATAATACCATTTCCACACCTCGGGCTCGATCGGCTCACCAACAGTGGTCATGTGCTTAAAGTGATAATTATACTTGGCAGGTTCGTCAGGGCCGACCTTTCTCAGGGCCCGTATGGTGGTTGGTGCAGTGTGGAAGATATTTACATCAAGCTCTTCTGCTATCCTCCATGCCCGTCCGGCGTCAGGATAGGTGGGTATGCCTTCGAAAATAACCGAAGATGCGCACAGGGCCAATGGGCCGTAGACAATGTATGAATGACCGGTAATCCATCCGATATCCGCCATGCACCAGTAAACGTCCTCCGGGTGGATATCCTGGATATATTTTGATGTGCCTGCTACATAGGCAAGAAAGCCCCCCGTGCTGTGCTGGCATCCCTTGGGCTTTCCTGTCGTACCACTGGTATACATCAGGAATAGGGGGGCTTCGGCAGGCATGGGTACCGGGTCGATCCTTTTACCGCGATAGTCCTTGAGCAGGTCATTCACAAAGTAACCACGACCATCTACCATGGGCGTCTGGCTTGAGTATTTGCCCGGATAACGCTGCCACACCAGGACCTTATCAACGGTCTGGCCTTCCTTTTTCGCCTTTTCAACAGCTATGTCGGCGTTTGCTTTATGATCAAGGAGCTTGCCGCCCCGGTAATACCCGTCAATGGTTATGAGCACATTGCTTCCGGAATCTACAATCCTGTCAGCACATGCCTTGCCACTGAAACCTCCAAAGACCTCAGAATGGATAATGCCGAGCCTGGCACAGGCAAGCATTGTTATCGGGAGTGCCGGCACCATGGGCAGATGAAGAGTCACCCTGTCTCCGGCCTTCAGACCCGCAAAGTCACGAAGGAGTGCAGCAAATTCGTTGACCCTTACATAGAGTTCCTGATAAGTGAGATGCTGAATTGGTTCATTCTCAAGTTCAGGGACCCAGTGGATTGCCGTCTTGTTTTTATTCTTCTCAAGATGTCTGTCCACACAATTGTAACACGCGTTTATCTTCCCGCCGACAAACCACTTCCAGCAAGGTGCATCACTTGTATCAAGTGTTGTATCCCAGTACTTGTACCAGTCCAGTAAATCAGCATATTCCTTGAAGCATTCAGGGAAGTTATCCAGACTAAAGCGATCATAGACAAATTCGTCTGTCAGGTTTGCCTGAGCAATAAATTTTGCGGAAGGATGAAAATAGTCTTCTTCTTTCCAGTGAACAGCAATTTCTGCCTCAGATGTTTTTGCAGCTGTGTTTTTTAACATAGATCAAACTCCTTAATGCTTTCATGATTGTACATCATAATGAACTTTTGCATTTGAATATTTTAATAAATCCTCTTAAGTAATTATTTTTCGATCTTGACTTCACCAATACATAGTTTCTGTAATCTTTCTTAACCTCCTTTCCCGTTATGAATGCAAGAGAGACAGACCCTCCCATTCTACTCATTTACAAGACAGACTGGTTACAATACTGATATGTCATAAACTGTGAAATCGTATCCAAATTCATAGTATTGTCAAGAAATTATTTTATGATCAGAACTAAAGCATGAATTCGATTTTTTTTGCGGAAGTACAAAATTCAAGATACTATAACGACACAAATAATTGCGCATATAATACCGGTTACTGTATAATCGAGTTTTTCAGGCGGGGATAAATCCCGCCTCTATATTTCAGATTCTCCATGTAATCATAATGGGAACGGTTCGTTCTTGAAAAAAACTGCGAATAAACGCTAATAAACGCTAATGCAAAAGTGCTTTATTCGCGTCAATTCGCGTCCATCAGCGGTTATCAATGCCAGGAAAGTGAAACTGTTATGAAAGGCCCTACCCGATCTCATCGATCATTCAAAGCTTACCTTGGATTAACAATAAAGGGCTTTTGCATGGGCGCTTCAGATGTGGTTCCGGGGGTTTCGGGCGGAACTATGGCATTCATCCTTGGGATTTATAAGGAATTGATCGAGTCCATCAGGTCTTTTGATCTGGTTTTTTTGAGATTGCTTTTTTCTTTGAAGTTAAGTGATGCCCTGAATCATGTCTCATGGCGATTTCTTATGGCAGTCGGCATGGGTATTTTTATGGCCATCTTCAGTCTAGCCAGTATCCTAAGCTGGCTTCTTCAAAACAGGCCGATACTGATATGGTCCTTTTTCTTTGGTCTGATAGTTGCCTCTTTATTTACCGTAAGCCGTTATCTTGAAAAATGGACTCCATCCATTTTCGCCTGGGTAGGATTAGGAGCGGCCTGTACTTATTTCCTGGTTGGTTTGGTACCCGCATCTACACCGGATACCCCATGGTTCTTATTTATGAGCGGGGCCATTGCCATATGTGCAATGATCCTCCCCGGAATATCCGGGGCATTTATCCTCGTACTTCTGGGTAAATATCACTATGTGCTTGAAGCCGTGAATAACCGTGATTTTTTAACACTTTTCATAGTGGCTGCCGGAGCCGGGGTAGGACTAATTTCATTCGTTCGTTTTCTTAGCTGGCTTTTAAATAAATACTATAATTTTACTATTGCCATATTAACCGGCTTTATGTTGGGTTCATTGAGAAAGGTGTGGCCCTGGAAGAAATCCTTACAGAGCATGACAGACACCCATGGGAATGTAATTGTTACAGCCAATGTTAATATTTTGCCGAATCAATGGAGTACAGAAGTAGTGCAGGCTCTTTGTCTGGCTGTTCTCGGTTTCTTAATTGTCTTTTTTATGGATTTTCTGGCTGAAAGAAGAAAGCACATATTATAGACAATGCTGAATGCTGAATGTTGAATGCTGAATTGTGGAAAAGGATTATAAAAAAATTATACCTTAATTCAAAATTCAACATTCAAAATTCAACATTTATTGTGCGCCGCAGATTGGGTTTTTTCAGCGGAATCAAATGATAGGTTAAGAGGTCATGAAAATACTGATATGTGGCGGTGATGGACAATTGGGCAGTGATTGCGTACAAGTTCTTCAAGTAACGCACGAAGTCTTTGCCTTAACTTTAAATGAACTGGATATCACTAGCTCCTCAGATGTGGATAAGGTGACAGGAAAATACGTCCCTGACATCATACTCAACTGTGCTGCATATACCGAAGTGGATGCCTGTGAGACAGAGAGAGAATTGGCCTGGAAGGTCAACGTTGAAGGACCGAGAAACCTGGCATCCGGTGTCACAAAATATGGCGGTCTAGTGATCCATATCTCTTCTGATTATGTTTTTGACGGCCGGAAAAAGCCGCCGGAGCCCTATGTGGAAGACGATGAGCCGAATCCTCTTTCCTATTATGGCAGGACCAAGCTTGAAGGGGAGGTGGCTGTAATGCAGACAACCGACCAATACATAATATTGCGGACAGCATGGTTGTATGGCATCCATGGCCGGAATTTTCTCAAGACTATCCTCAAGATAGCCCTTGGAAATTCTGATAAAAAGTTGAAGGTCGTGAACGACCAGTTTGGTTCGCCTACATGGTCTTACCGGCTGGCACTTCAGATCGCCGAACTCATAGAAAAGAACGGTCGGGGAACCTATCATGCCACTGCTGAAGGACATTGTACATGGTATGAACTGGCCGGTCATTTTCTTGGTGAAATGGGAGTCCGGCATTCATTAATCCCGTGCACGAGTGAGGAATATCCTACTCCGGCAATAAGACCGAGAAATTCAATACTGGAAAACCAGCGGCTCAAAAAGGCCGACATCAATCTGATGAAAGATTGGTCCCATGATGTGGATCAATTCGTTTCCAATTTTCAGGAACAACTGCTAAACGAGGCAATGAAGGCAATACCATGAAAAATATTTTGGTAACAGGAGGGTGCGGTTTTATCGGAACAAATTTTATCAGGTATCTGTTGAAAGAATCAAATTTTTCAGGACTGGTGATAAATGTAGACAAATTGACGTATGCAGGAAATCCTGAGAACTTGTTTGATATTGAGAGAGATTTTCCAGAGCGCTATATTTTTGTTAAAGCCGATATATGCGACCGTAAGGGCATTGCAAGAATATTTGATGATTATGAGATAGATACTGTCTGCCATTTTGCTGCTGAATCCCATGTTGACAGGTCCATTGTCAGCCCTGATTCATTTATCCAGACCAATATCGTGGGCACGTTCAACTTATTGGAGTCGGCAAAGTCAAACCAGGACCGGCTGCAACTTTTTTACCATATCAGCACTGACGAGGTATTCGGAAGTCTGGGGAAAGAGGGGTTTTTCACAGAGGAGACCCCCTATAGACCAAACAGCCCTTACTCCGCCTCAAAAGCTGCTTCAGACCATTTGGTGAGGGCCTATTACAAGACCTACGGCTTGCCCGTTATCATCTCCAATTGTTCAAATAATTATGGTCCATATCAATTTCCGGAGAAACTGATTCCGTTAATTATCCTCAATGCCATGGATGGAAAACCCCTGCCGGTTTACGGAGATGGCAGATATGTCAGAGATTGGCTCTATGTCAGGGATCACTGTATTGCCATTTGGGAATTAATTAAAAATGGGGAAAGGGGCAATATGTACAACATTGGAGGCAACAACGAGGTGGAGAATATTAACCTTGTAGAGATGATTTGTGACATTTTAGATGGCCTTCAGAAACTGAAAGACAACAAATCAAGAAGGGAATTGATAACATTTGTCAAAGACCGGCCTGGTCATGACCGCAGATATGCCATAGATTCCACTAAATTGAAAAGAGAATTGGGCTGGATTCCTGAGGAGTCTCTTGAAACAGGGATCCATAAAACTATCAAATGGTATCTTGATAATCAGGAATGGGTCGGCCGGGTCAAGAGTGGAGAGTACCAGACCTGGATCAGGGAGCATTATGACTATGCCGATATATGATTATGAATGTGCCAAGTGCGGATTGATTTTTGAAGCGATTGTTAGAAGGGGTGAAGACCCTTCACCATGCCCTGACTGCGGGAGCCGTGAGTCCAAAAAACTCATAACAGCACCGGCTTTCCATATTAAGGAAGATCGTGCTACAGCCCGTATTGAAAAGAGGGTAAAGGGCTATCTTAAAGATGGCAATATTTCAGGCGCTATGCGCTTTGCAGACGAGGCCGCGTCCATGGTGAAATCCGATAAGGTCCAGCGGATATCGGACAAGCTTCATCAGAAGACAGGGGTATAGTGAGTGGGATAAGCCTGTCCGGGCTCACCCCACCACTTTTCAACGGTTTAGTTTCTTGGTGAACCCTGAACCTCTGAACCCATGAACGGTTATCTAGAAGACATACTGCATGGAGACCGTAAAGCGGTTTCCTGAATGAATTTGCCGGTGCCGCTCAGTCTCGATGTAAATATACTCAGCACCGACCTTAAGTGGTTTGGTCAGTGAATACCAGGTATTGATGAAGTACTGTTCGTTGCGCGTGAAGCGACGGTCGTTGGTGTCGGTCAGGTCGCCTATGTCGCCATTGTCGGGATTGTCAAAGCCGTAACCCGCAGTCATCGTGGTTTTGTCATTGACGGCATAAGTGAGATCGGCCCATCCGCCGTATGCTGACGCAGGTCCTCCGTCCTCAGCCATATCCAGATCATAGCGCAGGAAGTTGCGACCGATGCCCTCACCGGTCCAGAGCTCACCCTTAAAAGTAAAAGGTCCGGCAACGTACTTCAGCTCGCCGCAAACCAGCCAGCGGTCCGTGTTAGAGCTGTGAGGTGTATAATTATTGTTTTCATCATAGTAACCATAGTCGGCATGTCGGTAGCCTCCACCGAAAGCCACGAGGCCGCCCTTGCCCAGGATTTCATTGGCGTATTGTATCCGGCTGAGGAGCCACGGCATACGGTCCTCGTTTTCAGTGTCCGTACGCCTGTGCTTCATCGCCGAGACCAATACCTGGAAATCCCCAAGCTCTTGCCGCACTGTAGCCTGGGGGACACGCCACCACAGGTTACCTGCCGCGGTCAGGATACCGAAGTCAACAGTCGATGGATTGAGCTGTGAGACCGGAATCCAGTCCTGTCCGACGACCACGCCCGTGTGGGTCTTTTCGTAGCCGATATCAATATAGCCCAGGCGCATACGTGGAATCAGGTTGTTGCCGTTGTTGTCACCGTAGAAGTCCATCTCTACGCGACCCATGGCCGACCCCCATTCACCCCACTTATGACTGGCTTTAAAGCCGAACCTGGTATCACGGGGATTGAAGTCGGTAGAGTCGTTTTTGTAATCACTTTCCTCGGCCACGCAACCTACGAAGTCATTGTATTTTTTGAATTCAGCCGTGTCGTAATTAAAGTCGATCTTGACCTTTCCATAGAGTTCCATGTTGTACTTGGACCAGACATTGCCCAAGGCCTTCAGACTCCTCAGAGCCGTGACCTCCTCGGCTGTCAGAGCCGGGACCTCAGGGGCCGGCTTAGCTGCGAGCTGGGGGGCTGGCGGAGCCGTTTCAAGCTGATTGATACGATTCTGGAGGGCCTGCATATTTTTTTGCATCTGCATCATCTGGTCCTGCATGGTCTTCATGTGCAGCTTCAGATCTTCTACAGACTCTCCATAAGCGAATGTACTCAGCCCTCCGGTTAAACTAATAAGAGTTAAGCTCAAAACAAATATTACTACCCGGCAAGGGGCAAAAAATCGCTGCATTTAACAAATCCTCCTATCCCTTTTATTATCTGAAAGGAATTTATTGCTGTTTCACGGTTCCTGGTAAACACATTTATATCATAGGTCACCCCACCTCCTTTTTAGGCCCGATTTTATATCTGTAAGCCTCTCATTGTATATATTTATGAGTGCCATATTGCAAGGAGTTTGAATAGTGATTCAGTATGAACGGTTATGTAAATAACTCAGATTTCCGGTCTGGCCAAGGCCTCCCTGGTCATCTTTAATACTACCCCCGAGAGCCCCAGCAGGCCAATGAGGTTAGGGATGGCCATGGCCCCGTTCATAGTATCGGAAAAGTCCCACACAAAATCCACTTTTTGAAAAGCGCCAATGGCGATGACAAGACAGAAGCAGTAGCGATAGGGCGTCCTGGCCTTCAGGCCAAGTATGTATTCAATGCACTCTTCACCATAATAGGCCCAACCTATCATGGTAGAGTACGCAAATACAGCAAGCCCAATGGTCACAATCAGTCCGCCAGGGCCGGGCAGTCCCATTTCAAAGGCCGTATATGTCAACGCGCTGGAGGTCTCCCCGCTGGTCCAGGCGCCGGTGGAAAGGATCACCAGGGCTGTCATGGAACAGACAATAATGGTATCAAAGAATACGGCTGTCATGGCTATGAGGCCTTGGCGCACAGGGCTGTTGGTCCGAGCTGCCGCATGCGCGATGGCTGCGCTTCCGAGACCGGCCTCATTAGAGAAGACCCCGCGGGCCACACCGAAACGGATGGCAGTAGCTACTGCCGCCCCGGCAAAACCGCCGGCAGCAGAAGCAGGGCTGAAGGCGTGTTCTATTATCAACGTGAATGCCCCGGGAATCCTTTCAAGGTTCAGGGCAAGTATCACAAGTGCCCCACATACATAAGAAATCCCCATGACCGGAACAATCTTCTCAGTAACCTTTCCAATGCGATGGATACCTCCGATTATTACGATCCCGGTCATTAATGCCAGCACAATTCCAGTGAGCAGGGGAGGGACCCCCCATGTCTCACCAAGGGCCACTGCTACTGAATTGGACTGGACCATGCTGCCGATTCCAAAGGCGGAGAGGCTACCCATCAGCGCAAAGAGCCACCCCAACCATTTCAGTCCCAGGCCTTCTGCTATATAGCGCATGGGACCGCCTTGCATGGTTCCGTCAGGGAGCATGCGCCTGTATTTCACTGCCAGCACTGCCTCGGCATACTTGCTTGCCATGCCGAAGAAGGCGCAGACCCACATCCAGAAAATGGCACCAGGGCCGCCAAGATAGATAGCCGTGGCGACTCCGGCAATATTGCCTGTTCCAATGGTGGCTGAAAGGGCCGTGGTCAATGCCTGGAAGGGACTGATGTCCCCTGCTGCATCGTCCCCCCTGGGCCTTGAAAAGACGAGTTTTAGGGCCTTGAAGAGGTGAAATATCTGCACAAAGCGCAGGCGCAGAGTGAGAAAAACCCCTGTGCCCACCAGGAAGACAAGCATTACAGGACCCCAGACAAAACTGTTAAGGCTCGACATAATCTCAGACAATGCCACTATTTTCTCCTTATTTTGTAACTATTCAGGTAGAAGGTAGAAGGTGGAAGGCTGAAGGCTGAAGGATTTCAGGCAGTTCGCAACGATCGAATGCCCTAAGTTCCGTCCCTAAAAGCCTTCTACCTTCAGTCTATCCACCTGAATAGTTACATGTGGTGTTTTATATCACTGCCCACTGTTTTGCAAAATTCTTCAATAAAGAAAAACGTAAATGTATAACACGGCAACTTGGCTCAGGGCCCGGTCGATGTTATTGTCAATATTGGAGGCTTAAAGCGCCATGACAAATATACACGAACAAAAGGTGTTGATCCTTGACTTTGGTTCCCAGACCACCCAGCTCATAGCTAGGCGGGTACGGGAGGCCAAGGTCTACTGTGAAATATATCCATATAATATCCCCCTGGAAAAAGTAAAAGCGAGAGACCCGAAGGGAATTATCCTGTCAGGGGGACCTGCAAGTGTTTATGATAAAGGAGCCCCGGCTGTCTCTCCTGAATTGTTTGAACTTGGGATCCCGATCCTGGGCATTTGCTATGGTATGCAGCTTACCACACACCTTCTCAAAGGTACGGTGGAACATAGCCGGCACAGGGAATACGGTCCTGCCCGGCTCTCAATTGATGATCCGGGTGACATGTTTCACGGCCTTGCCCCTGATCCTGTCACCTATCAGGTATGGATGAGCCATGGTGACAGGATAAAGGCCCTGCCCAAGGATTTTATCGGCATAGCTCACAGTGAGTCCTGTCCTGTGGCGGCCATGCGGCACCGGACATTGCCCTTTTTTAGTGTCCAATTCCATCCGGAGGTGGTCCATACGGAGATTGGAAAGGATGTGCTTGCCAATTTCCTGTTCAGGATCTGCGGGTGCATGCCTACCTGGGACATGCACTCCTTTGTGGAAAGTGCCACCAATGACATGAGGGCCAAGGTCGGAACCGGCAGGATAATATGCGCCCTTTCAGGCGGAGTGGATTCTACAGTCACGGCCCTTCTGGTAAACAGGGCAGCAGGTCATCAACTAACAAGCGTCTTTGTTAACAATGGGCTTCTAAGAAAAAATGAAGCAGAGACGGTTTTGGCCTTTCTGAAACAGTTTGACCTCAAGGTCCATTATGTGGATGCAAGCAATCGCTTTCTCAGCAAACTTACAGGAATAGAGGACCCTGAGAAAAAACGAAAGATAATAGGAAAAGAATTCATCCGGATCTTTGAGGAAGAGGCAAGGCGAATCGGGGATGTCAACTTCCTCGCCCAGGGTACCCTGTATCCGGATGTTATAGAGAGCGTGTCTTTCAAAGGCCCTTCTGCCACAATAAAGAGCCACCACAACGTAGGAGGGCTTCCGGATGTCATGCAACTTGAGCTGATAGAGCCCCTCAGGGAGCTCTTTAAAGACGAGGTTCGAAAAGTTGCTTTGGAACTCGGTATGCCTGAAGATCTTGTTTTTCGCCACCCCTTCCCCGGACCCGGATTGGCCATACGAATCCTGGGAGAAGTGATTGCTGAGCGTCTGGAAGTGCTAAGAGAGGCGGATGCCATTGTCCTTGAAATCATGAAATCCACTAGCTGGTACAGAAAGGTCTGGCAGGCATTTGCTGTGCTCCTTCCAGTAAGGACAGTAGGTGTTATGGGAGATGAGCGCACCTATGATAACGTGGTGGCAATAAGGGTTGTAGACAGCTTGGACGCAATGACCGCGGACTGGACAAGACTCCCAACGGACCTGCTCGCAAAAATCTCAAACAGGATTATCAACGAAGTGCGTGGGGTAAACCGTGTATGCTACGACATAAGCTCAAAGCCGCCTGCCACGATTGAGTGGGAGTGAGGAAAACAGCACGGAGCAGATAGAATTATGCAATCACCAAATCACCAAATCACCAAATCACCAAATTATTTCGCTCACCTCCACCTTCACACGGAATATAGTCTCCTTGATGGCGCTATCAGACTCAAGGACCTTTTTCCAAAGGCGGTGAAATATGGGGATAAGGCCGTATCCATGACGGATCACGGCAATATGTACGGTGCGCTCAGGTTTTACGAACAAGCCCTCAAGCATAACATTAAGCCCATCATCGGGTGCGAGGTCTATGTTGCGCCCAAAGGACGAAAAGACAGGAGTGCTCGGAGTTCAAGGGAAGCTGCCTTTCATCTTGTTTTACTGGCACAAAATAACACCGGATACAAGAATCTCCTGAAACTGGTGAGCATTGCCCAGTTTGAAGGCTTTTTCTATAAGCCACGGGTGGATCTTGAGCTCCTGGAAGATTTAAATCAGGGTCTTATAGCGCTCTCTGCCTGTCTCCACGGTCAGATTCCGGCTGCCATTCTCCATGGGGACAGGAAAAGGGCAAAGGCCCTTGCAGAGACGTATGCAAGCATATTTGATAA
>WTCF01000149.1 GCA_013138705.1 Deltaproteobacteria bacterium | reverse complement strand
TGATAAAGACCGACCACAGATTAAGAGTTTACCTTGTTAAATTTCCCGTAAGCGTTTACAGGGCACCGCATCTGCTTTGTTGTCGGGCACTTGAAGTACAGGGAGTACGTCTGCGTACCCTCCGCCTCGCATCTGCAGCACCCTGTAAACGCTTACAGTTCGGTGGGTTTTAGATGAACCCTGAACCTCTGAACCCATGAGCGGTTACTTGTGAACAATAATTTTTTTCGTAACATTATCCTTTTTTCTGTGTTTTTATGTATCCTGTTAGTCGGTTTACAGATATACGATTACAGATCCCGGGGAACCTCGCCCGTACAGGATACATTCACGTCAAAGCAGGCTGTTTCGGTCGGAAACAAAGATACTGAGGCCTTTGCCGACTACACAACGAAAACAAAACCGGCTGTCATAGTCAAGGGTACTATCAGGCCCGGCGAGACCTTTTCCCACGCACTGGAAAGAAACAAGGTGGATAGGGCTCTGGAATCTCAAGTCATTGAAGGACTTTCACAGGTCGTTGATTTCAGAAAATGCAGGCCTGGTGATTCTTTCTGTGTCTCACTGGACGATTGCGGAGGGCTCATTCGATGTACTTATGAAAGGGGTCCGCTTGAAATCTATGCATTAGAGCCCAATGAGGATAGCAAAAGTAAGTTCCATGCATTCAGAGACTCGGTTTTGCTGGAATGCCGTTTGACAAAACTATCAGGGATAATAGACAGTTCTCTGTTTTCCACCTTCTCAAAGATTGAGGCCAACAGCAGGCTCACCATAGCCTTTGCAGATATATTTGCATCCAGGTTGGATTTTAATACTGAAACCAGGTCCGGCGACCGGTTTGACGTAATCGTTGAGGAATATTTCAAAGACGATCGTTTTGTGGGTTATGGCAGAATAGTGGCAGCGCAGTATAAAAACCATTACAAAGGCTTTGACGCCTACTATTACAAGCCCGAAGGTCAAACCAGGGGAAAATACTACGATTCCACCGGCCAGGAGGTCGGGACTTCTTTTTTGAGATCTCCTCTTCCTGTCTACAGAGTGACATCCAAATTCTCCAAGAGACGTCTACACCCGATCCTCAAGGTCTATCGCCCTCACCTTGGCGTGGATCTCGCCGCCCCCATAGGTACACGCATAATGGCTGCGGCAGATGGCAGGGTCAGTTTTGTGGGCTGGCAAAAAGGTTTTGGCAGGACCGTTATCTTAAAACACCCTGGAGGTTACAAGACTTATTACGGGCACCTCTCCAGGTTTGCCAAAGGGATAAAAAAGGGAATCCGAGTCGAGCAAAAGCAAATAATAGGTTATGTAGGGTCAAGTGGTTTATCGACCGGACCGCATCTTGACTATCGAATCAAGGAAAACGGCGTATTCAAAAATCCTTTCAACATGAAATTCAAGCCCAAGTCCAGGCTCTCGGGCAAGGCGCTGGATGACTACATTGAAGAACAAGGCGAATGGGGACAGCTCCTCAAGAATAATTCAGCCCCCAAAACCCTGCAGATTGAAACACGAAAAATTAGGGAACGTCCGGATGGCTGGCTGGGTTAGGTCTCCTATAGCTCTCCTTATTATCTTCGTCCTTTCCTCTCTTATATGTCCTGTTTCGTGTCCTGCCTCCAAGGCTGTAAATGCCTCTGTCTGGGAACCTCTTATAGAGCATTTAATAAAGGATGGAGAGGACGAAGCGACAATTCGCAGCATATTTACCAGACCCGAAGTCCAATTTAATCCCAGGGTCATGCCCCGCAAGCTTTCTCACAAGGAGAGCAAACTTGATTACACTAAGTTCCTCAGGCCTGAACGCCTCTCAAGGGCCAGTGCTTTTTTGGATACAAATAAAGAATTACTAATCCGGATAGAAGGTGAATACGGTGTACCCAAGGAAATAAAAGTGGCGATCCTCCTTGTGGAGACAGACCTTGGCCGTTACCTGGGTCCTGATCGCGCCTTTAATATATTGGCGAGCATGGCGGCAGCAGCTGATATAGATCGTGTAAAACCCTGGCTTCCCCCTGAACTGCTTGAATCTACCGAAAGAGAACGCGTGGAAAAGAAACTCAAAGATAAATCCCAGTGGGCCTATGAGGAACTCAGGGCACTTCTTATCTATTCCGAGCAAAACAAAATAGACCCCCTGGAAATCAGGGGCTCAATCTTCGGGGCCATAGGGCTGTGCCAGTTCATGCCTTCAAACGCCCTTCGCTTTGGAATCGACCATGACCACGACGGCAAAATAGACCTGTTCTCAAAACCCGATGCACTTGCCAGTATGGCAAATTACATAAAAAACTACGGATGGAAAGACAATCTCAGCCGCAAGGAGCAGGAAGCAGTCATCCTCAGGTATAACTACAGCCGCCCATACGCAAGGACTGTACTTGATGTAGCAGAAAAGCTTTCAGGCAGTGTAAACGAATGATAGCTTATTAGGCCACTTGCAAAACATTATTTTTCACCGCAACAGCAGCCCGAAGCACAGGGTCAAGGGCGTTCTCAGGCCGGAACTCCTGAAGACGATGTCTTGACCCGTACGGCACCATCGCCTGGATTGCCTGCAAATCGTCCTCAGATAACAGCGGCTTCACCACTGTTGTTCGAAACTCATGGTCAATACCACTCTGGGCAATCAGCGCTATGCTTTCTTCCAGTTGCTCTTTAGGTGCGCATACACCTGTCAGGCGGTCATAAAGCTCAAACGGAGCCTTAATGTCCATGGCGATGAAGTCCACTAGGCCTTCCATAAGCAACTCGGCCAGAGCTTCCGGACGACTGCCGTTTGTATCTAATTTGATCTGGTAACCCATCGAGCTGACACGATAAAAAAACACGGAAAGATCGGGCTGCAGCGTTGGCTCCCCGCCACTGACGACCACACCATTTAGTTGTCCGAGCCGCTTTTCCAGAAACAAAAAGACCTCCTCCAGCGGAATCAGCTCATCGGTCTGCCGCCCTGACAAGCCGGTCGGTGGGTCCATGGGAATCAAAGAGCCGTTGTGGCAATACGGACAGCGGAAATTACAGCCCTGCGTGAAAACCACTGCTGCCACATGGCCTGGAAAATCGCTGAGGCTGAATGAGTTAAGGCCGCCGATTCGCACGATTAATCCCCTAGCTGATAATAATTACGCAATGCAAATTCAGCCTGCTTGCCCTCGTTCCACTGCCCGACCGGCCGAAGGTACCCGACGACACGGGAATAGACTTCTGTTTCCTCACCACACTCCGGACAGCAGTGTTGCTCACCCCGTAGGTAGCCGTGGGTGGGGCAGACTGAAAATGTCGGCGTAACAGTGAAATAAGGCAGACGGTAATTTTCGCAGACCTTGCGAACAAATGCCTTTACGGCCTGCGGGTCGGCTGCGGCTTCTCCGAGGAAGATATGCAGGACTGTACCGCCGGTGTATCTTGCCTGCAACTCGTCCTGCAGATCGAGCACCTGGAAAATGTCCTCAGTATAGTTGACCGGCAGTTGTGTTGAGTTGGTGTAAAAAGGTTTCGAGCCGTTTTCCCCCTCATTGGCGCTACGGATATCAGGATAACGCTCCTTGTCCAGCTTTGCAAAACGATAGGCAGCACCCTCTGCAGGAGTCGCCTCCAGGTTATAATAATACCCGGTCTCTTCCTGAAACTGGCTGAGTTTTTCCCGCATGAAATCAAGCACCCTTATGGCAAAGGCTGCACCTTCTGTTGCACCGATGTCGCAGCCGAGCATATTGAGGCAGGCCTCGTTCATGCCTGTCAAACCGATGGTCGAAAAATGGTTGTACCAATATTGGCCATGATTCTGCTTGACATTGCGCAGATAAAATTTCGTATAGGGATAGAGGCTCTTGTCTGTAAAATTCTCCAGCACCTTGCGCTTGGTCTCAAGGCTTGTCCGAGAAATCTCCATCAGCCGTTCAAGACACCTGAAGAAATCGTCTTCGTCAGTGGCCAGGTAGCCAAGGCGCGTCATGTTAATTGTCACCACGCCGATAGACCCTGTCAATGGATTGGCACCGAATAACCCGCCGCCGCGCCTTTCAAGGGAACGCAGGTCCAGCCGCAGGCGGCAGCACATGGACCTGGCATCATCAGGCGACATGTCTGAATTCACGTAGTTTGCAAAATAGGGAATGCCGTATTTTGCTGTGACTTCCCACAGCCTCTCCAGGCCCGGTGCCTCCCAATCGAAGTCCGGATCAATGTTATACGTGGGTATGGGGAAGGTGAAGACCCGGTCTCTCGCATCGCCCTCTGCCAACACTTCAAGAAATGCGCGATTGAACATGATCATTTCGTGCTGAAAATCCGCATAGGTCTCTTTTTGTAGTTCACCTCCGATGATGACATTTTCTTGGGCCAGCGTGACCGGCGGCTGTACGTCTAACGTAACGTTGGTAAAAGGAGTCTGGAAACCTACCCGCGTAGGCACATTTACGTTAAAAACAAATTCCTGCAGTGCCTGCTTGACCTCTTTGTATTTAAGACCGTCAAAACGGATGAAAGGTGCCAGAAGAGTGTCAAAGTTTGAAAAGGCCTGTGCTCCGGCAGCCTCACCCTGCAATGTGTAAAAGAAATTAATGATTTGCCCGAGCGCAGTCCTGAAGTGTCGTGCAGGGCTGCTTTCCGCCTTGCCGGGTGCTCCCCTGAAACCGAAGCGCAGCAGGTCCTGAAGGTCCCACCCCACGCAGTACACTGATAACAGGCCCAGGTCGTGGATATGAACTGCGGCGGATGCGTGCGCTTCGCGAACCTCCGGAGTGTAAATCTTGTTGAGCCAGTAAGTCTTGCTGACCTCGCTTGAGATATAGTTGTTAAGTCCCTGTAAAGAATAGGCCATGTTGCTGTTTTCCCGGACCTTCCAGTCCAGACGTTCCAGATAGCGCTCGATCAAGTCAAGGTCGGCCTTCTTGACCATCTCCCGGATGCCCGCATGCCGATCTCGATATAGAATGTATGCCTTTGCCGTCCTCTTAAACGGCGAGGCCAGCAGCACCTCTTCCACCATGTCCTGAATTTCTTCAACCGTTGGCACAGTATCCAGAAACACCGTCTGAGCAAGGCTTATGACCCGGATTGTGAGCCGTCGGGCAGTATCCTCTTTGAATTCACCAGTGGCTCTACCCGCCTTCAGTATGGCAGAGGTAATCTTTGATGACTCAAACGGCACCTGACGCTGGTCACGTTTTCGGATCCGGGTTAGGCCGATATACTCTGTAATGCTGACTGCCTGTTGGGGAAGCTCAACAACAGTTGTCATGGTCTATTTCCTCTCAAAGGGATTGATATTCTTAACAAAGGTCTTTCCTGAACTCCGCATTCTGTACTACATAACTCCAACATATTGAGGATGTTCAAACATAAATCACAAGATATAGTGGTCTTATCGGACTGTCAAGCATTAGACTTTAAAAAAAAATCCGAACCCCGGGACCCAGGCTTTGGAATACCCCGCGGGGGCGTCATCTCTTGACAGTCAGGGAGTATTATGAAAAAAGTGTTGCAAATTTGCACAAAATCAGGTTGATAAGCTATAATTGATCTGCACAGTGAAAGCCAAAGGGCAATCGGTGTTACCAAATCGTCAGAAAGCGATTTCCTACCATCATATAATTATGATATTTTTGATACCCAAAAGACTAAAAACAGACCAAACCAACTTCAAAGGATCGAACTGGAGAAACTATCAGAGAAAACTGAAAAGGACCGCCGCCATAAATAAATTTATCAAAAACATACCTAAATACTCTGCAGTCCTTCTCATTGTGCTTATTTTTGTTTGCGGAATAATCAGTGGTCTTCTTGGCGGAATTGCATGTCATCATACACAGACACTTAATAGTAACACACAAGATAACAAAGCTGATATCCGTCACAGTCAAAAGAAATTAATAACCAAAAGGGACGTTCAGTCCCTGATTAACAGTGAATCCTTTGTAAATATCAAGGAAAAGGGTTTTGGTTTTGTTTTCAATGAACAAAATTTCAGAGTTGACACGAGTCTTGATGTTCCCCTGCAGCAATTCATGCTGGACAATTTGGATCAATCCACAGCTCGACATATCGGAATTGTGGCTATGGATCCAACTACAGGCAGAATATTATCAATGGTGAGTTTTGATAAAACAAACCAGCATAACAACCCATGTATCGACAACAAATTTCCTGCTGCCAGTATTTTTAAAATAGTTACTGCTGCTGCGGCTATTGAAAAATGTGATTTTAATTCAGGCTCCATACTTAAATACAATGGCGGAAAACACACATTATACAAATCCCAGCTTAAAAAGCGGACAAACAGATACACCAACAGGATAACATTCAGGGACTCATTTGCTCAGTCCGTTAATCCCGTGTTTGGAAAAATCGGTTCGCTTTATCTTGGTAAAACCGTTTTAGAAAACTATGCTGAAGCCTTTGGATTCAACCAAAATATTGATTTTGAAATTCCAGTTCCTCCAAGTTCTATTTATTTATCTGATGAACCTTATCAGTGGGCTGAAATTGCCTGCGGATTCAACCGCGAAACCACATTATCTCCCCTCCACGGGGCATTGATAACATCGGCAATTCTCAACCAGGGCAGGCTGGTAGAACCCACAATTGTCGATCAGATAACTGATGAAACCGGACAGGTCATTTACCGCAGCCATTTGATCACCCTTAACCGGGCTATTACACCCAAGTCAGCAAAGGTTATTAATAATCTCATGGAGGCCACAATAAAATCCGGCACTTGCAGAAAGGCTTTCAGGGGTTACCAAAAAGACCAAATCCTTTCCAAGCTCAACATTGGCGGCAAAAGCGGCTCTATTGACAACAAAGCACATGATGCCCGCTATGACTGGTTTGTGGGATTCGCCGAGGAAAAAGATGGACCTGGAAAGCTTGTAATATCAGTTATTGTAGCCCATGAAAAATATATAGGCACAAGAGCAAGTCATTATGCACGTATTGCAATGAAACAGTATTTCCGTAATTATTTTGCAAAAAAAGATGAAAAAGTGCCTTTTAAAACAGCCTTTGGGATTGTTGATTGATGATTTGTGAAAATCGCCTTTGGAGTTGACGATTGACTATTCCAGCAATTTTCAATCATCAAGATAGTACCTCCTTATGATACCTTTACCGATTAATCAAACGTAACAACTCTACTGAAAAAAATTGGGTTTTCTTCACCCTCGCAGATGAAAATTTCGTGTCTGGCAAGCCCTTGCATTTTGTGTGCTGGCCATTATTATCTCATGGCTTTTCATGAAAGAAATAGGCATTAATAAAGATGTTCTTTGACAATGTGAGAAATATATATTGAAATGCAGAAAACGTCTCAACAAATTTTTAAATAAGGGATCTTCATGAAACAAAATCATATCAAGGAAAAGGAACAGTTCAAAAAACTTTTCAAACAGGAACATATTGATAATTTTGAAGAAAGATTCAAGGTCTTTGAAGTTTTTCTTCAAACCGAACGTCATGTTACGGTCAGTGAACTGCTTGAGCTTCTTAATGAAAACGGGTATCAATTAGATTCCTCTTTTATAAGGGATACGCTGAAGCTCATGTGCCGCTTCGGTTTTGCCAAGAAAATTAAGTTTGAAGATGGGCCGGTGCGCTATGAACACAGGCATCTTGGCCAGCATCATGACCATATGATCTGTACAAAGTGCAGGAATATTATTGAATTCGAGGACCAACAGCTTGAGAACCTCCAGATACAGATTGCTGCGGCCCATGGTTTCCACATGCTTCAGCACAAAATGGAAATCTACGGCATATGTTCCGACTGCCTTAAGACACGCATGCATCCTATGTCACTTGTTATGGCCAAGCAGGGTGAACGCCTCATAATCAAGGATTTCACAGGGGGCGCGGGTGCGCGCATGCGTTTATTGACCATGGGTCTGAGAGTGGAAGACGAACTGGATGTCATTACCAGCCGCAGCAAGGGACAGATGGTTATTGCCGTGGATTGCAGACGATACGTCATTGGGCGTGGGTTGGCACAGAAGGTATTGGTTGAGCCAAGGGGGAAATCTGAATATGTTGTTAAGCGAAATGAAGGAAGGCCAGACCGGAGTAATTAACCGTGTAGGTGGAAATGGTGCACTGCGCAGAAGGATACTTGAAATGGGTGTCCTCAAGGGTTCGGAGATTTACATAGAGAAATACGCACCCCTGAAAGATCCTCTCGAACTGATTGTTAAGGGCTATCATTTATCACTCAGGGTTGAAGAAGCTGCACAAATAACAGTCGATGACGTGAAATAGGAACGTCTTGATGTCTCAAAAGAGTCTTACAATAGCCCTTGCGGGCAACCCTAATTCAGGCAAGACAACAATATTTAACAATATTACCGGGACCAGGCAGAAGGTCGGGAACTGGCCTGGTGTAACAGTTGAAAAAAAAGAGGGTATTGTAAGTAAATACGGATATGAGCTTAAAATTATCGATCTTCCCGGAACTTACAGTTTAACACCCTTTTCCGTAGAAGAGATTATTGCACGGGATTTTGTCCTTGATGAATGTCCTGATGTTGTAATCGATATTATTGATGCCTCCAACCTGGAACGAAGCCTTTATCTTGCAACCCAGCTAAGGGAGATTGATTGCAAGGTTTTGTTTGCCCTGAACATGGCTGATATTTCCCGTACACGGGGAATCAAAATCGATGCGGAAAAGCTCTCCGAACTTCTGGATCTGCCGATAGTCTTTACAATCGGAAACAAAAACGAGGGTATAGATGCACTTCTGAAAAAAGCCATAGAACTGGCTGAGTCAGATGTAGATACCAATGGAAGGCGTAAAGTCAAATATAGCAAGGACATTGAGAATTCAATCTCAAAACTCCGGAGCTTTATTGAAAAGAACTCAGAAATATCACTTCCTTATAAGACAAGGTGGACAATAATAAAACTCCTTGAAAATGATAAAATCGTAAGGGAGCGCGTTCTTCAAAAGGCAGGAGATCAAGGCCGGAATATTATTCAGGAAGTTCAAACACACCGCGAACTGCTTGCGGACCGCTTTAATGATGATCCTGAAATAGTAATGACAGATGAGCGGTATGGATTTATTGCCGGAATAATAAAGGAAGTTCTTACAACCATTACAAAACAGCGTATCGACATATCTCGAAACATAGATCTAGTCCTGACAAACCGGTTTATCGGGTTTCCGATCTTTATATTTTTTATCTGGGCAATGTTCCAGTTAACCTTTTCACTTGGGGTCTATCCAATGGAATGGTTAGACACCAGTGTTAACTGGTTTTCAATATCATTAGACGGTCTTCTCCCGGATAGCCTCCTTAAAGATCTTCTTATAAACGGAGTAATTGCAGGAGTAGGGAGTGTTATAGTCTTTTTGCCAAATATCCTGATACTTTTCTTTTGCATAGCTCTTTTTGAAGACACTGGCTATATGTCAAGAGCTGCCTTTCTTATGGATAGGATAATGCATCTTATCGGGCTTCACGGCAAATCCTTTATACCCATGCTTATGGGGTTCGGCTGCAGTGTCCCTGCCATCATGGCGACCCGCACCCTTGAAAGTGAAAAGGACCGCATCCTTACCATACTTATTACACCCTTTATGTCATGCTCGGCCAAGCTACCAATTTATATTGTACTTGCGGGTATTTTTTTTAGCGCCAAAGCCGGCACTGTTATTTTTTGCATTTATTTTGCCGGTATTATACTTGCTATTGCAACAGGCCGTCTATTTCGTTCTACTCTCTTGAGGGGTGCCGATGCCCCGTTTGTTATGGAATTGCCTCCTTACAGGGTCCCGATGGTAAAGAGCCTGATAATTCATATGTGGGACCGAAGCAAGATGTTTCTCAAAAAGATGGGCGGTGTGATACTTATCGGTTCTGTTGTGATATGGGCACTTTCGGCATTTCCCCGAAACATACAATATTCCAGCGATTATGTTGCTGAAACCAATAGTGTTATAGTCTTGTATGATACTGAAATTGCAACTGCGAATGAACTTGACAGACAACATCTCGAGAACAAACGGGATGCTGCTATAGCGCAACTTGAAATGGCCCAAAAAACCGAGAAGATGGAAAAGTCCTACATGGGTCGTATCGGGAAAACTCTCGCTCCTGTGTTTGCTCCTTTAGGAATAGACTGGCGTGGTAGTGTGGCCCTTCTTACCGGTTTTGTCGCCAAAGAGATCGTAGTAAGTACCATGGGAATACTTTATCTCGCTGGAGATGAAGGATCAGACACTCTCAAGAACGCACTGTTATCATCTGATATGACGCCACTTTCCGCCCTGGTAATAATGGTCTTTGTTCTCTTATATCTTCCATGCCTTGCAACAGTAGCGACCATCAAGCAGGAGACCGGTTCCTTTAAGTGGACTTTATTCAGCATTACATACAGCACCTCACTTGCATGGGTTGTGGCCTTTTGCGTCTATCAAGGGGGAAAGATAATAGGATTTAGTTAAGCGTTCACAGGGCACCGCATCTGCTTTGTTGTCGGGCACTTGAAGTACAGGAAGTACGTCTGCGTACCCTCCGCCTTGCATCTGCAGCACCCTGTAAACGCTTACAGTTCGGTGGGTTGTGGTAAAACGGGCGTTGTAACCCCGTGAACGGTTACGAATTTAGTTAATGACATGCGAGTAGCCACGGACATCGGAGGCACCTTCACGGATGTGGTTACCTTGGACGGCAACCACATCCGGGGATGGAAAGTCCTTTCCACACCGGATAGCCCTGACCGTGCCGTCACTGAAACCATAAGGGACCTTGCTGATTTTTCATCCTTTTCTCACGGCACCACCGTGGCCACGAACGCGCTGTTGGAAAGAAAAGGCGCAAAAGTCGCCTTTATCACGACCAGGGGCTTTAAGGACCTTCTCTACATCGCCAGGCAGAGAAGGCCAAGGCTTTACGATTTTGATTGCTCCCGGACAACTCCTGTGGTGAGTCGTAACTTATGCTTTGAGGTTGTCGAGCGTCTTGCCCCTGATGGTACTGTGATCTTGCCCCTGTCTTTAAGCGATGCTTTTGCGCTGGCGGATCATGTTATGGAATCCGGCCCAGAGGCCGTGGCGATTTGTCTTCTGTTTTCGTACAAAAACCCTGCCCACGAAATTCTCCTTGAAAAGGCCTTCAAAAAACGTGGGCTGCCTGTATCCAGGTCTTCAGAGATCATCCCGGAATTCAGAGAATTTGAAAGGGCATCGACCACTGCCATAAATGCCTTTATTCAACCGGTTATCCAGTCTTACGTGCAAGAGATTCGTAAAGCTGCCGGGAAAGTTGGAGGACCTCCGGATTACGACATCATGAAATCCGCAGGCGGTGTGGCGGCATCAGGCGAGATCCATCCTGTTGAACTCCTGCTTTCCGGTCCGGCCGGAGGTGTGTCCGGCGGGCTTCTGCTGGCAAGGCTTACAGGAAGAAAAAACCTGATTACCTTTGATATGGGCGGTACAAGCGCCGACTTTTCGGCCATTGTGGATAATACCCCCTTATGGACTGATGAAGGCGAGATAGACGGTCTTCCCGTCAGAATTCCCACGCTCGACATCACCACCATCGGCGCAGGCGGCGGCTCAATAGCCTGGATGGATAAGGGCGGGGCGCTTCGCGTAGGTCCTCAAAGCGCCGGTTCCGAGCCCGGCCCTGCTTGCTACGACAGGGGCGGCACCATGCCGACCGTGACAGATGCCAACCTCCTTTCCGGACTCCTTCACCCCGAGTCCTTTTCCGGCACAGGCATCACACTCAACCCGGACAGGGCCGGCCAAGCCTTTCGCTCTCTTGCACTATCGGCAGACCTTAATGTGGAAGAGGCCGTGCTGGGCACGCGTTCCGTGGTCAATGCGAACATGTTGCGAGGGATTCGAAGGGCTACTGTGGAAAAGGGCATTGACGTGAGAGACTGCACCCTTCTGGCATTTGGCGGTGCAGGGCCCCTTCATGCAGCCGAACTTGCAAAAGAACTCGGCATAAAGGAAGTCTTTGTTCCACCTATGGCCGGCATGTTTTCAGCTCTGGGGATCTTGCTTTCCGCAGTGCGGCTTGATTTCGGGGAAACCGTTTTTGCTGAATGGCATGCCGGAACCGGGCAGGTCGTAGATCGCATTTTAGACCGTTTTAAAGAAAGGGCATTGCAGTCGTTCCAGCGCCAGGGACTGAATATCAGAGATACAGTGTTCAGGCCGTTCCTTGATCTGCGTTACAAAGGACAGAGTTTTCATCTCACTATTCCTTATGACAAAGAGGCTGACATGGCCGAAAGGTTTTACCAGGCCTTTGGAAAACGCTACGGATACACCCTGGAGAATGGTCCTGCTGTAGAAGTGGTGACCGTGAGACTTTCAGCCATAATGCCAAGAGAGGAAATTTCCTTACCGGGAGTTAAAAACGTGTCCCCTTTGCCGCCTGTTGCCAATAGGACCATTTTGCTATCTTCCGGCCCTGCTCCAGCACCTGTTTACCAGCGAAAAAGCCTTTGGCGATCTTTTTCCGCTAAAGGACCAGTGGTGATAGAAGATGAAGGATGCACAGTGTTTGTGCCTTCTGAATGTGAGGTATCCATGGAAGAAAATGGTTGTCTCAAGGTAATCGTTGGGTGAAAAAAATATGTCCATACTTGATCCGGTAACACTTGAAGTCTTCAAGCACCTCATCCTGGCCATTCCCGAAGAGATGGGGGCGAATCTCAGGCGGACGGCCTTTTCTCCGAATATCAAGGAG
>WTCF01000011.1 GCA_013138705.1 Deltaproteobacteria bacterium | reverse complement strand
AGAATGATTACACTGCAAAAACACTGAAACATGATTCCACTCAAAAAGCCCGAGACGCATCCCTTTATAGACAATGCTGAATGGTGAATTTTGAATGGTGAATTAAGGTATATGTCTTTTAAATCTTCTTCCACAATTCAACATTCAGCATTCAGCATTCAACATTTATTGTGCGCCGCAGATTGGGTTTTTTCAGCGGAATCAAGTGATATATTTATGTCATATCTGGATGTTATCTAAACCGTTAACCTCAAATTCAGCAGCATACATTTTTTCTAATGGTTCCTCCTTCTCAAGCCTTTCTCTAATATCCATATTCATTACATTTTTTACGCCGCCTTCCTGCTTTATAAGATCTCTCTCTACTAGACGGTGTAGCAATTCGTCCCAAAATGTATCATTCTCAAATTCATCAATGAAGTCTCTGAATTTACTGGTTTCTTCAAATTCTTTGGTTGGGAAAAACCGTTTGAGTTTTGTGTCATATTTAACAAGATTACCATACCACATATCTTCCGCATATGAATAGAATTTCTGTTCAAGTTTTCTATATTCTTCCGTTTCTGGGTCATTGCCAACCTTATGAGCGTTGAGAATCCAATCAGCGATAGAGAGAATATCCAACAAAGATTTATATTCTTTCTTTGTAATATTGATTTCCATAATTCTCCTTTCAAAACATAACGCCCAGCTTAACCAGCTGGCAAAAGCAGAGCGACCGATAGGGAGCGCCGCTTTTGCCAGTCTGAGTTAAAGCTGTTGTGTACGCCCGGCATGGGCGTGAACTTATGGGGTGAAAGTCCCCTGTATATGAACCCCATTCCATCATTTTATGATGGTAACGAAAGTACTAGCCGAAGGCAAGCGCCTTCGCCTAGCTATGGCGTCTCAAGAGGGCATCATCGCGAGGTGGTGTCTGAAGGAAGCCGGAGTGCAAAGCTGTGAGCCGACCTGTCTGCGTGAAAAGCACAGGCAGGCGAACAGGAACCTCATATAAGGCCCAGTCTCCGGGTAAGTTAGCACAACATAACAAAGCCCAGGGTTCTGGAGATAGGGTAAATGCTGCGGTTGTGTAGCGAAAGTTTACCCTGTTGAATAGGGTTCCTTTCGGGAAATTCAACGGGGTAAACGCTCTTATCCGGGGAGACCTGTCTGGCTTTGCTTTTTGCAAAGAGCCGTCCATTTCTCCAGTGAAAATGCCGGTAGGGCCACCGGCTTACCAAGTCCGGGCACTGTCAGGACCAGCTTTCGCCTGGCAGCGAGGAAGATACAACGAAACAAAGGGAAGCAAACAGGGGAAGAGAAATCCAGCGTCATGCAGGGCAACCTGTGTGGTGAGGGGGACAGCCGCCGTCGCCCTGCGGGCTATGGCGGGCCAAGGAAGTCAGCAGCCTGTCAGGGCATAGCTCGAAGAGCGAAGCCTGAAGGCCATAAGAGGTGCAGGACACCGTCATAGATGGCATGACGGTTGGAAACGAGCCCTGCGAAGAAAACAGAAAGCAGGGAGGACTCACCCCGCCAAAGGGCCGAACACGAAGAAAGGAATGAGTTCCCGTATGTTCCAAAATGACAATGAACCCGAATGGGTGAGTCACTATTGGGCGCGGTGCGGATCGAACGATTTCAGGATGTTTGTTGTTGGATCATGTCGTTGTATATGCGATATGTGCCACCCGACAACAATGAGTTTCCATCATCCGGCTACGGCCCGATGATCTTCGTGAACCGCCTAATGCGGACCCGCGTGCTAAGTGGTGTGGGGAGGGGAGGAGGAAAACCTCCCCTTACCCGATTAGGCATTCTGCATATTATAACCAACTATTTAAGATACCAATTCCTCTTCAAATGTGCCACATACTCATCAGGCCCCTTTGTACACCCGTACATCTCCTTCAAGTCGCTCAATTGTACCCAAAGTTCCCTTGCAATTAAACGCAGTATTTTGTCACTTAAATCTCTATGAGAACGAGAAAAACGCGTAGTGGCTACCTTTTTGCCATGAACAAAGAATGAGACAGCTTCATGTTTACTCCCAGAAACTTCTTGAAATTCAAACTTTTTCAATAAACACTTACGAAGATCATTTTTGGAGATTGCCATAAGATTTTTATGATGAGATTATAAAGCGATAAGCATACTTTTGAGATTTCTAAGTTGGCGCAAAAGGGCAGAAGAAAGGAGAGGTTCCGAACCTTTTAGTTCTTCAAAAAGATCTATCAACATCCCGACAAAGTCGTCCGCGGCCCCTTGTTCGGTGTCACCAGCTCCGTAAACATGAAACTCTGAAGAAGATGCGATAATTTCACCATTTTCATCAGGTTCAAACTCTATCATTAGGGGATAACGTAACTGATACCCAGGGACATTAATTTGATAAAGCATGGAAATAGATTTGTGTTGTTGAGGGGGAACACAATATTTTTGAGATTGTGCTACAACGTAAGGGTTTCTCTCAAATTGTGGATGAGTTTGCAACGCATGAAGTGTTCTCTCATTTACAATAAATTGTGTCTTTTGGTATTGTTCAGGATGTATTGCCATTGTTGTCATGACTTT
The DNA here is from genome assembly GCA_013138705.1 of Deltaproteobacteria bacterium. The sequence goes on along the minus strand of WTCF01000011.1, from coordinate 9,655 downwards.
TCCTCTACATCTACTGCATCATCTTGTTTTTGAACGACACGGTCAAGAAAATCTTGCGTGTTCTGCTGTATAACCTTGGCAAATGCTATCATATTCTTGCGAGTAATTGCGATTTTAACTCTTGGTTGAATCTCTAAGCTTTCAGGAAGTTGTTCTTTCCCTCCATGGAAAATCGCAGAGATCTCGCCAAAAATAAGATAAAATTCAGACCCCATATGAGAAATAAGGAGTTGATTTGCATAAACTGTAGGTGCTTTAGTAACATCACCCCATTTGACAGGGAGAACGACTCCATCTGGTTTATGTTCGTTATTGTCCATATCTTACAGTTCCTCTTAGTGTTTAGTACTTCTCATTTCTATCGTCTAAATACCATACCTTACATCCTTATGGCGAATGAAGATTTAGTCAACAAAAAATTGCATAGATTCTATTCTGCCCTGCTCAAGGTATTTAGTGGATGCCTAATCGCCGCGGATCAGTCGCGAGCACGTGGGCAAGCTCGCTTGCCTGCGCGCGCAGTCGACTGCAGCCGCTGGTTGTGAGGCGCGGAGCGCCCTCGACAACAAGTGATTATATGATTTTACGGTTATCTTGCGTTTAAATACCAAAAATAAAAATGTTAACAAGAAAAATATAATTACTTATGTTTTTATCTAGCCGCTTAACACTAAATAAATGAAGATAGACGTCTGCGGATAAACACAATGAGAAAAATTCCCGCCGCCCTAAATGCATAGTTCGACGCTTTATCCTGAATTATGCACTTCAAATACCGAAAAAGGAAATTTTATCTTTAATATTGGTCTATTATACTTTACAAATGTATTTAAATCTTTCACCCAAAAGGTGAAGCTGATTTTTGATATGTTTTTTCGGCATTTGAAGTGCATAATCCGGGTTTATTGGTCAAAAACAAAATACCCCAATTTGAATTCTAAATTTTGAATCTTGAATTTAAAAAAGGAAGTAACCTTAATATGTTAATTGTCCATAACCTAAATTGAGAAAATAAAATTTGGGGTTTCCGTTCAGGCACTATTTAGATTTCTGTCAAAGATACCGGTTCAGTGAATCAAACTCCCAGAGTCTGCCCAATTTTATCCGGAAATTAAAAGAAAAGAGGCAGACCGACGCACAGCAAAAAACAAGCCAATGAAGCAATCCATATTTAGTAGGCGTTCAAAGGTTCATGGTTACCTTTCTTCCGTTGACCTTGCGAGTTAGGTCTCGGGCCAACTGCCATGCCCCAATATCCTCAAATTTAGGAGAGGATGACATATGCTTTCCTCGTTTTATTCTCATGCCTTCTCCATTCAGAACTCACGAATCAACGGTTCAGATTTTCGTTAAACTCTGAACCTTTGAACCCTGAACCTCTGAACCTTTGAACGCTTACGGATGCCAAAAAAACCTGCATCTTATTGACAGCATCTATATTAGCCTGTTAATAACAAGTCAGGTACCATCGGGTTTAAAAGGGAAGACGGTGTAAATCCGTCGCGGTCCCGCCGCTGTAACCGGGGACGAACGCCGCATAAGACCACTGCCCTGCCCAAGCAGGGTGGGAAGGTGCGGCAAGTAGGTAGATCCGGGAGCCAGAAGACCTGCCTGAATACCATACTACAGCCCCAGCGAAGGACATGGTGCTGCAAGGGCCGGAGGATATTCTCCGCGCCGGCTTGAGGATAAAGAAACTGGGTGCAATCCTTAAGTCCATAACGGACTTAAGGATTTTTTTTGTTAAAAACAAGCTGAGAGGAGGAATTTGTTCATGCAATCAAAAAAAACCGTTGTTTTATTGGTGCTTGTCTTCATCCTGGCGTCATTTGCAAGTGCCTTTGCAGGTGAACACAGAGATGCAAGACCTCAGAAAAAGGGCATCCTGTTGGTGGGATTTGGCAGTAGTGTACCCCAGGCCCAGGTCTCTTTTGAAAACATAGACAAAAAAGTCAAAGAGGCATTTCCTGAAATACCCGTTCGTTGGGCCTATACTTCCGCAATTATCCGTCACAAAATGGCCAAGGAAGGAAAACAGATGGATTCTGTCGAGGTAGCCCTGGCCAAAATGATGGATGAGGGATTCACCCATGTGGCTGTGCAGTCTCTGCACACCATTGGAGGAGAGGAATACCATGACCTGCACAGGAATGCCCATGCATTCAGCGACATGGCAGGAGGTTTTCAGAGGATACTTGTTGGTTATCCCCTGCTTGCAAAGCATGAAGACCTGGTCCGGGTGTCAGAAGCAATGATCGGCCACATCCCGCCGGAGAGAAAAAAAGACGAGGCAGTAGTCCTGATGGGTCACGGAACTCCCCATCCGGCTAATGCCTTTTACGAAGCCATGATGTACGAGTTCCAACTCAAGGACCCGAACATCTTTGTGGGGACCGTTGAAGGGTATCCGGAGATTGAGGATATCAAGGCCATGCTCCTGTCAAAAGGGATCAAGAAGGCCTATCTCATTCCTTTCATGTCAGTAGCGGGTGACCACGCCCGAAACGACATGGCAGGTGACGAACCGGATTCCTGGAAATCCATCCTGACTAAAGCTGGTATTACTTCCGTGCCGATACTCAAGGGAACGGCAGAGTATGATGACATTGTTGATATCTGGGTCGACCACTTAAAGGGAGTTATGTCACACTTTTAGTTGCTGACCATAAAGGTCTGTCACGAAATAAACGGTAGTTGCGGAAAGCTATCTGCGGTCATCAATCGACAGGGATGGGACCTCACGGGCCTTTCCCTGTCACATCACCTTGCGTATTGGTCCGTACACGGCGGTTCGGCTGGTTGAGCATCGGCTCAAGGCAAGCCGGAATTGCTCAGCGACAAGCTTTGGAGAAGCCGTAAGACTGAAACGTCCATACATAATCCTGACCTAAATCTGAGCGCAAATTCCAACGATTTATTCCTTTACGGGTCCTAAGGGGAACTTTCTTCAATTTCTGATTGACTGGCTGTAATCAGTAATTATTATTTTAATAATAATTACTTTTTCAAAATATACCTATTACGGAGAGGAGAAAAGACCTATGATCCCTATTACTTGTCGTCTTGAAGACTTGATTCAGATGGCCCAAGAAGGAAAGAAGATGGAGGGAGATGTTGTCCTCCACAAGATACCTATTAGTCTAAAGATACATCCGGAGGCAGGAATAACCGAAGACCAGGAGGCTTTCTTGCTCAATGCTGCATATCGTTTTCATGCAGAAGGCATGACTTATTCAGTTAGCAAGAATTATGTCACGGTCTTACCCACCGCGTCCGTGGATGTTGCTCATAGCAATCGCGCCATCGCAAATGACCGTCTCAAGGCAGACTATAAACGCTTGAGTACTGCGGGCATATCAGTGGAAGAAAAGTATTTCGAGTAGTCACACAAAGCCTGGAAGCCAGCTGCCTGCTCAGGTCCATACAGCTCGAAATAAATTAAGGAATTAACAACCAACCCTCAATTCCTAAATTAGAATCTATTAAGTTCTTCTATCTTTTTTGCCTGGGCCTTTCTGTATTCCTTCAACTTCCTTGCAAGGTCCCGGTCTTCCAGTGCCAGGATCTGAAGTGCCAACAAGGCGGCATTTTTTGCCCCGGCTTCTCCTATTGCCATGGTTGCAACCGGGACACCAGGGGGCATCTGGGCAGTGGAAAGCAAGGCATCAAGTCCATTCAAAGCCGAACTGTCCACCGGCACCCCTATTACAGGAAGGATCGTATTAGCTGCCAGGCTGCCGGCCAGATGTGCGGCCATTCCGGCGCCGGCAATCAAGACCTTTATTCCTCTGGTTTCTGCCTCCCTGGCATATGATGCAGTAAGTTCCGGGGAGCGATGGGCTGAGGCAACCCTCAACTCACATGCAATATCAAACTCATTCAGAATATCCCGGGCCGCTTCCATAACCTCCTTGTCACTGAGGCTTCCCATGACAATGCCAACCTTGGCAGAGCTGCCGGAATACGGGGAAACCGGCGTGCTGGTCGCACCGGACGTGTATCTGAGGGCCTTTTGACCAATATCCCTTCTATAGTGCATCCCCTCCCAGGAGATTTGTCCAACTGCTTCATATACAAGGTCTATTGCCTCTGAAACGGTATTCCCAAGTGCAGTAACCCCAAGGACTCTTCCGCCGGATGTGACGAATCGGTCTCCATCCTTGGCGGTCCCTGCGTGAAAAACCATTACGTCCTGCATCTCAGCCACTTTTTCAAGACCGTGGATGACCTTGCCTGTCTCATAGCTTCCAGGATAACCTCCGGAGGCCAGGACAACGCAAACAGCAGCCCTTGGATCCCACTCAAGTTTGACTTCATTCAGCCTGCCTTCAATTGCTGCCTCAAATATCTCCATCAGGTCAGTGCGGAGTCGCATCAGGATCGGCTGGGCCTCAGGATCACCGAACCGGCAGTTAAATTCCAAGACCTCAAACATACCGTCTTTAATTATTAGGCCACCATAAAGCACTCCCTGATAGGGCCTTTTTGCCCTTGCCATGGCTTCCACAGTGGGCCTCATAACCGTATCCATGATATTGTCAAACAGACCGCTGTTTACCACCGGGGCTGGGGAGTAAGCACCCATACCGCCGGTATTAGGCCCCTGGTCATTATCAAATACGGGCTTATGGTCCTGGGAAGTGGCAAGAGGAAGGACAGTTGTTCCGTCGGTTATAGCCATGAAGGAGGCTTCTTCCCCAGTGAGAAATTCCTCTACTATCAGACGATTGCCCGCTTCACCAAAGGCCTTTTTGCAAAGAATGAGATCTATTGCCTCCTCCGCCTCAGCCAGGGAATGAGCGAGCAACACCCCCTTGCCGGCTGCCAGCCCGTCTGCCTTTATTGCAATGGGCACTCCAACTACGTTCTTGATATAATCAAAGGCGGCATCCGGCTCGGTAAAGACCCTGTAGGCCCCTGTTCGTATACCTGCCTCAGTGAGTAAGTCTTTTGAAAATACCTTACTTGCCTCGATCTCAGCAGCCGCTTTAGTGGGTCCGAATACTGCAAGTCCCTGTTCGTTGAATCTGTCTACCAGACCTTCAGCCAGAGGGGCTTCCGGGCCTACTAAGGTTATATCGATACCCTCCTTTTTGACAAATGATACAAGACCATTAATGTCAGAGACCTTTAAAGGTACACAGACGGCATGTTGACTTATGCCGGCATTTCCGGGAGCACAGAATACTCTGGAAATTCTGGGACTGGACGCCAGCTTCCAGCAAAGAACGTGTTCGCGTCCTCCGGAACCTACGACTAATATTTTTTTCTTATCCATAATCTCCTTCTCCCCCATGTTTATTCTCAGAACAAGGAAGGCTCAACCTACCATCTGATGTAAAGGTGTCAACGCCTGTTCTGATGATCTTAAAATGCCTGACTTTCGAGACATTCACAATCTACGTGGTATAATGCCTGAGTAAGCACCGGATGGACTAATGAACATCGAACATCGAACGTCCAACATCGAATGTTGAATGGGAAAAGATGAAGAAACAGACTTATGACACTGATAGTGAACGTTAAGTGAAAGGGAAAAGGCAAAAGGGAAATGTACGCAGAATTGAAAAAAGCGCTGAATGATATAGCTGCAGAAAATGGTCTCATGGAAAGTGAAGTGAATATCACGGCGAAAATCCTGACACCTGAAGAAGCCATAGGCAAGACAGAAAGGAAGGATTTCCCTCTGCTTCAAGGCAAGGAGTCTTTAATCCAGGCGGATTTCAAAAAAGCCTTGGGACAGGCCTTCACTGACATCCCAAGGTCTTTCAGGGGCAAACTCAAGGAAATACTCAAATTAAGATTAATGGATAACGGCGAGAGAGCGCTCTTCGTCGCTACGCTGAACGCGCTGATGCGATACGCGGGTATAGTTAACGGCACTATTCACTGCAAGGACAAGGAGCCTGAATTATGCGCCAAGGAAATGGTCAGAGTAATCATCGATAAATACGGTTCTGATGTCAGGATCGGAATCGTTGGCTTCCAGCCTGCAATAATAGATAATTTCTCCAGCAGGTTATCTGCGGAAAATCTGAAAGTAACAGACCTTGATAGAGATAATATTAATAGAATAAAATATGGGGTGTCTATCTGGGATGGCAAAGAAATGACAGAAGAACTCTTTAAGGCCTGTGACGTCATCCTGGCGACAGGCTCAACAATAGTAAATGATTCCCTGTCTCAATTGATTTCTCTTTCAGACAAATATCAAAAGCCACTTTATCTCTATGGTACAACAATCGCCGGAGTCGGCATGATTTTGAACTTGAAAAGACTATGCTTTCAATCTTCTTAAGCAGATATGCATTTTGGTAATCATACTGACCCTCCCGGGCCAAAGGGCCTGGGGCGAAGCCCTAAGTTCAACCCGGGTTCATGTTTCCAATACCTTTATCACCCCTGGTACTTACGAGCACATCAAACTCTCCGGTATTCTCTAAATTGGCTTTCAAAAAGAAACATAAATCCTTTTCATCATCGATTAATAATATCCTCTTCTTTTCCGCCATATTGTTTCCCTTTGACCTAATTGTTTCCTAATTGCAGATTAATAATAAACTTTGTGCCTTTATTTACCTCGCTCTCTACTTCAATAGATCCCTTATGCCTATCTATAATTAAATGTGCCAAGCTGAGACCAAGACCCGTCCCCTTTTCTGCGTCCTTTGTAGTGAAAAAAGGCTCAAATATTTTCAGTAACAAATCTTCAGGAATGCCCTCGCCGGTATCCTCAATTTCAACCACAGCCATCTTATCACCTATCTTAAAGTAATCATCCCCTCTCCTGCCTACTTTATTGTTTAACTTCGATGCTAACTTACAAAAGACATTTACTTTAATCTCGCCTCTCTCTTGTATGGTATCGACAGCATTGTTCAATAGATTAACAACTACCTGCTGAAGCATGTTCTTGTCGGCTTTACATTTTACTGGTTCTTTTGGATAATTTCGGTTTATTTTTATATTTTTCAAATTCTCACTACGCTCAACCAAGTTTATTGTGTTATCTAATAATTCACAAATATCTACAGATTCAAATTTAAGTTCGGCCTTTCTTGAAAATTGTAGAATATCAACAATAATTTTGTTTGCCCTACCTACAGCCTGTTTTATGATTTTAATAGATCCTGCACATTGCTCATCTTTCTCTGACAAAGTATTATCAAGATACTCTACACCCATCAAAATAATACCCAGGGGATTTCTAATTTGATGAGCAACTCCAGATGTCAAACGCCCTATAGCTGCCATTTTTTCATTCTGTATTAACTGATCATGGGTTTCCTTGAGTTCATTATAGGCCTTTTTTAAATCCTGTTCTGCTTTCTTACGCTCAGTAATATTTTTTGATATTACCGAAACAGCTATTACATTCTTAGTGTCAGGTTCTTTAATTGGACCAAGCGTTTTTATAAACCATTTGTCATATTTTTTGCTGTAAGATTCATAGCCCGTGGTTGTACCAGTTTCAAAAACTCTATTTACATTCTTGGCAAAATTTTTCGTTTCTTCTGTTGCATGAAATGCGTCAAATGTCTTGCCCAAAATTTGGCTCCTTAATAGGCCAAATTGAGACAACAACATATCGTTTACAAAAAGATATTTACACTCTTTATCTACTATGTAGATTAAATCACTTGTAGATTCCACGAGAGAACGATATTTTTCCTCGGATTTTCGCACTTTCATTTCTTCTTTAACTTTTCCCTCGCTGATAAGTGCGATAACATAAGCTAATAATATGAAAACTCCCGCCCTCTCAATGGTTCCTACTATAAGAGTTCCAAGAGCAGAATATGCTAAATATATATGAAAACAACCTAAAAAAACTGCCAGCGGGATGACTTTTTTTCTATACCATATAGCTGTCAGTATAATTGGGATATAGAATATGTTGGTATATAGAATCTGTAAGCTGAAATAATTAAGGAGGGTATTAAACTCTTGAGCTGTGTAAACATCAGCATAATCAATTTTTGCTCTCGTAACAAAATTAAAGTAATAACCTCCTGCAATACATAAAAATATTGTAAAAAGCAATATAGCACTCCGGCACCCTCTGGATTTTGTAAATCCTTCCATCATGAATATTTTGGGTAAACCAAGTCCCTGCCGAGCACTTAAATTCATTATATTTGTGTTCTTTTTGTGGATTGGTTTATTATGAATGCTGCAAAGTTGCCGGGATGAATGTCAAGCCCACAATTCATTTTCCTGGTTGATTCCGCGATACTCAATCGAAGAACCTCTTTTTCTTATCGAAAAATTTTATGGAATAGTTAAAAAACAGGGACAAATTATTTAAAAGAGGAGAACGTCTACTCAGTCCTCATTGCCGAGAAATAGGGGTACCAGTCACTGGATTCCCGCCTTCGCGGGAATGACGATTGGGTGTGAGCGCCTGTCATTCCGGCGAAAGCCGGAATCCATTGGATAGTCGCAAAATATGATTTGCCCGGACTTAGGGCCGGGGAAAAAATTCATGGAATTCAATCGAGGGCAAGGCGCGAGGAGGAGAAAACGCGGATGGAAAATCAGCGATGCAATTAATGGCAACGAAGTAAAGGGCTTAGCCCCCAGATCCTGAGGCCCTTATCTTTGAGACCAATAACCAGCAATGTGAGCAGTTCAATAAAAAGGGGCTCAGAAGGCGATCTCAAAGGATCATTTTTCACAAGAATTATGTCACCAGGACCCACATATGTCAGAATACGCTCAACTGAAGTATTTAAAAGGACTCCCTCACGCCACCTGAGCTTAAGGGATGGATTGACTACGAAAAGACCCAGATCTCTTGCCATTCTTACCAGTCGAAGGTCCTTCCATCCATGAGGCGGCATAAGAAAGCAGACATCCCTTCCCTGGATGTCGCCCGCCAGTGTCAGGCAGGGCTTGAGCATTTGCCTTAATTCTATTTTATTTTGAAAAATAAGCGATCTGTAAGTCTCTCCATGAATCCCTATCTCAAAGGACTGCAGAAGACGCATGGCCCTGGGATTACTCCTGGCTCTCTTCCCTTCTATGAAAAAAGTGGCTGGGACCTCAAGCTCATGCAGTCGTTTGCAAATGGGCTCTGTTAACGGGTTTGGGCTTTGATCAAACACGAGACTTATTGCACGTACATTTCTGGAACCATGGGTTAATACCCTGCCCCATAAGGTGGCCCTGGGGCAAAAGATCTCATATGCGCCTGCAGCCAGAGCACCTGCCCCCCCTGCGAGAATAAAGCTCTTTAAGGCACTCTTGGAAAAAATCCCAGTTGATTTCAGCACTGTCTTAACCTCACTTATGACGTTCTAAAACAAACCATGCAAGGCCATGGAGTGAGTCCTTTGTCTCTAATGGAGCAAATGTCTCTAAAACTTCACAGGCCAAGCCAACCAAGGCTTTTGCCCGACTTCGCGTATAATCCAACCCCCCGGTATCGGACAGCAAATCCTTCACCCACACAAGTTCCTTCTCGGAGGGATTGCCACCTCTGAGCACCTGTAATAACATCTCTTTTTCTCTGGAAGATGCCTTCTCAATGGCCACAACAAGGGGCAGTGTAATTTTTCCCTCCGCAAGGTCTGTCCCAATGGCCTTTCCCAACTCACTGGCATCTGCAGTATAATCAAGGATGTCGTCAATCATCTGAAATGCCTGGCCCAGA
>WTCF01000070.1 GCA_013138705.1 Deltaproteobacteria bacterium | reverse complement strand
AAGGGCCTGTATTCAGGGTCCAGCAGCCTGGCGCCCTCTCCCCTGAGCGCTTCTGATATAAGAAAATTTTTGGCCTTAGGATGATAAAGACACGTGGGATGGAACTGCACGAATTCCAGATTGGCAATCCTGGCTCCGGCACGGTACGCCATAGCTATACCATCACCTGTGGCCACATCAGGATTGCTGGTATACAGGTAAACCTTGCCGCACCCGCCCGTGGCGAACACTGTTATAGGGGCCAGGAAAGTGTGGATCTTACCTGTAGCTACTTCCAGCAGATAAGCCCCCAGACAACGTTCCTTCTCCATGCTGCCGGGCGAATATGCCTTGATCATGCTTTCAGTAATGAGGTCAACTGCAACATAGTCTTCAAAGACCTCAACAGAAGGCAATCTGTCGACACTATCCATCAAGACACTCTGCACGGATCGTCCGGTAAAATCCCCAACGTGCACTATGCGGCGGCGAGAGTGTTCACCTTCCCTTCCCAGATCCATCACATCCGGATTGTGCGATTCCCTGTTGAATTCCAATCCAAGGTCTTCTAACTCCCTTATACGGTCCGGGCCCTGGCTGACTATCATTTTGACTATATCTTCGTGACACAGACCGTCTCCTGCGCGCTGCGTATCTTGTTGTTGCAGGTCAAAGCTATCATCAGGACCAAAGACACAGGCTATGCCGCCCTGAGCCAAATTTGTAGCCGTGTCGGATTCGGCCTTTTTCGTGACCACGGTTACCTGTCCCAGCGGGGCGAGTTTTATTGCGAGACTCAGCCCGGCTATCCCGCTCCCTATGATAAGAAAATCGGTTTTGAACTGCATATAGATGGCTCCTGCACCCAATTACTCATCTGCCTTATAAAAAGCATCAAACGCCCTATAGGTCATAAACAGGTCAGTCTTATGTGCAACCTCAAAGGGCGAGTGCATACTGAGCAGGGGAGGTCCCGCGTCGACAATATCCAGGCCACGCTGGGCGAGATACTTGGCCACAGTACCGCCTCCGCCTTCGTCCACCTTTCCCAACTCTCCGGCCTGCCAGACGACTTTGGCATCGTTCCAAACGCGCCTCAACCAGTTAACATATTCAGCATGAGCATCATTTGCTGAATACTTCCCTCCTGAGCCGGTATATTTCGTCAGGCAAATCCCGTGTCCGATCAGTGCATCATTACGTTCTTCATGGACTTCTTTATAATCAGGGTCTATCCCTGCTGTAACATCCGCTGAAATGGCCTTGGACGCAATAAGCATTCGTACAAGGCTATCCACCTCGATTTGAAGCCCTCCATTCCGCATGAGATCATACAACACCATCTCAAAAAAACTGGACTTGGCCCCTGTATTTCCGTCACTACCTATTTCTTCCTTGTCAAGGAACAGGGCGACCGAGGTAACTTGAGGTCCCTCAAGTTCAAGGATGGAGTAAAGAGAGGCATATGCACAGGATCTATCATCCTGCCCATAGCCACCTACAAAGGCCCGGTCCAGGCCCACATCCCTTGAAGCACCTGCAGGGACAATTTCCAGCTCCGCACTTATTAGATCCTCTTCCACCAGGCCGTATCTTTCGTTCAGAATTCTTAAAATACGTAATTTTACGCCATCCTTCAGGTCTTCAGGGCCCAAAAGAGGAAAACCCCCTATCAACACATTAAGCTTCTCTGCCGGTATGGCCTCTGAAATCTTTTTCTCACCCTGCACCTTACGGGCAAGATGTGGCAAAAGATCATTTATTGTAAGTACAGGATCATGAGGATCCTCACCAAACTCAATAGGAATTGCGCTCCCGTCTTCTTTCAGTGCCAGGCCATGGATAGCCAGAGGACGGGCTACCCAGTGAAACTTCTTGATTCCTCCGTAATAATGTGTCTTTAAAAAGGCCATTTCCAGATCTTCATAGAGGGGATTCTGTTTCAGGTCCAAACGGGGTGCGTCTATGTGTGAAGCAATGATCCTGACCCCATCACCGACAGGTGCCTTACCTGTTACGGCCAGGGCAGCCGCCTTCCCCCTGAAGGTCCACAAGAACCGATTGGAACCGGGCCCGGCCTGTTCAAACGGCACAAAACCTCTCTCCTGCGCCATGTTTACAATGATGTTAACAGACTCCCGTTCGGTCTTTGCTTTACTTATAAAGTCCTTATACTTATCTGAATACAAAAGGGCCTTTTTTCGATCTTTAGCTGTAATCTGAGACCAAACAGATCTTCGGCTACGACACAAATCCTTTTCAAGGCGTTTCCACTCGGTTTTAGAAAGACGTTTTTCGCTCATTTTTCCTCATCCTGGACCTAAAGGGTACAACCCTATCTTTTTTTGAACAGGCTGGTTCTTTTTCTCTGGATTTCACAATTGGCAAAAGCGGTCGCACCCTATCACACTTCACACCATTATTTTTACAGATATCAAAAATCCCTTCAACCTGGCTGTCTGCTGCCGACATGATAGACACAAAGACTTTCTTAACTCCGTATCTTTTAACAATGTCAGGTATGTCTTCCCTGGCTCCCAAGACCTTGATGCCATGGATTATCTGGCTTTTTTTCGCAGGATCGTCATCAATAAAACCCACCGGTAGATAATCGTGTTTTGAATTACGCCTAAGTTCCCTCAGAAACAGATCTCCGCCATCCCCTGCTCCCACTATTAGAATAGGTGTCGAATTACTGCGCTCAGCCTGCAGGCTGAAATATTCCTTAAAGAGGCGCATAAGTAGACGGACGCCACCTATCATTATCAAAGTCAATAGGGCATCGTTTAGGAAAAGAACTCTGGAATAACCTTCGAAGCGGTAAATATATAAAAGTAATCCGACAATAATTAGGGAGCTAGCCACAACTGCCTTAAATATCTGCCACATATCTCCGATACTCATATACCGCCATTGACCTCTATACAGCCCAAAGATCCAAAAGCAGCACAGCTTGATAGGGATAATCAAAGGAAGAGATTTCTCTATAAGCTGTTGATTCCACAAACTAATAACACCATCGTATCGAAGAAGATAAGAAGTCAGATAGGCGATGGTTATAAGCACAGTATCCACCACTGCCTGGAGAATTTGCTTTTTATTAAGCATTCGGGATAAAAGTGAGGATCGTCGAAACACAGTATCTGAATCCCCTGCCTTGCTATCATAAACAGTGCCATTCAAGTGTGTAAGAAATGTTCCGAAAAACAAGGAAATCACCGCCACCACACTCAGCATAACCAGGAGTCCCTGGGCACTTTGGTATGACAGGTATAAGGCTAAGGCTGATATGCTTCCCGCCCATGCCATGAGTGTTAACACAGTCCTTTTTTCTGAATATCCCAGCAAAACCATGCGATGAGAGGTATGATCACGCCCCCCTTTAGAAATAGGTCGTCCGGTCTGGACCCTGGTAAAGGACACAAGGGCGGTGTCAAAGAGTGGTATAATCAGGACCGCCACAGGGACCACCAGCACCAGCACCAAGCTGGTAACTCCGGCATAACCTCCAGCTACTGGATCAGGTAGCCCTGACGTCCAAGTACCTGTTACGGTCAGACCGGCCAGGAGAAAGCCCAGGAAAAGACTTCCGCAATCTCCCATAAATATTTTGGCGGGATTAAAGTTATATATCCAGAATCCAGCAGTAGCCCCCGCAAGGAGTATAGCTGGCAGACCTAATAGAATCGGACCTCCAAGTTGGCTATATACCCAAAGTGAACAGGCAGCTATAAACGAAATGCCGGCCGCCAGACCATCCATGTTGTCCAGAATATTGACTGCATTGGTAATAGCTACGAACCAAAAAAGAGTTACGATTATGGACGCGGCGGGATGTCCCAGCCCTTGTATCCTCACCCCCCCGGCCACAATTAGAGCAGAGATGATTAATTGCCCTATAAATTTACTTTGAGGCGACAGGTCGTTAACATCATCAACCAGCCCCAATAAGAACATTGCACTTGCTCCCAGAGTCAGGACAAGCATGGGAGATGAGATTTCCCTGAGAAACAAATTGGGAAGCATAAATGACAAGAATAACGCAATGCCTCCCAGAAGGGCTGTTGGACGCCTATGCCACCGATCCTCCCTGGGCTGAGCCATAAAGCCAATGCGTCTCGAGAGCCAGATCACGCATGGAGTCAGGAAAGCACTTAGTCCAAAGGAGTAGAGAAAAAAAAGGCCTGCATC
>WTCF01000182.1 GCA_013138705.1 Deltaproteobacteria bacterium | reverse complement strand
CGCCGCACCTTTCACGTTCAACGACTTTATATTCCATATTGCCCCGATAGTAGTAGTTGCATGGTTTGTCACCCTGATTAGCTTGAAGTTTATCTTCAGAAAGGAGCTGGCCATAAAGCCGAAAAATATTGACAAGCTCATGAAGATGAATGAATGGGATGCCATGAAGGACTGGAAGACCTGCAAGATCGTAATGGGTGTCCTGTGTCTGGTCGTGGCATTATTTTTCGTCCACCATGCTATTCATATGCCCCCTTCGATGGTGGCCCTGATTGGTGCAGCCATCTGTCTCATACTTGTAACACCTACACGAGATCCCCAACCCATTCTGGAAAAGGTCGAGTGGAGTGTTTTACTGTTCTTTGCCGCCCTGTTTGTCATAGTAGGTGGCTTGGAGCATTCAGGGGTCCTGGGATATCTGGCCACCGGCGTCTCCGGGCTGGCTCACGGCAATATCGTAGTGGCGGCCGTGGTCATCATGTGGGTCTCGGCTATTGCCTCTGCCGCTGTTGACAATATCCCCTTTACCATGGCCATGATCCCTGTGATTCAGAACCTGGAAGCCCTGGGCGTGCCGGTGAATATCCTGTGGTGGTCCCTGGCTCTGGGTGTGGGTTTTGGCGGCAACGGGACACCCATCGGATCTACTGCTAATGTCGTTGTGGTGGCCAAGAGTGAGCAGACCGACGACCCGATCACCTTTGTACGCTGGTTCAAGTCGGGCAGTATAGTAATGCTCTTGACATGTATTGTCGCCACGATCGCAATTATCCTATTACCCGACTGGTTGTCCGGACCGCACAGGTGAGAGGTACGAGTTGCGGGTTGCGGGTTGTGAGAGGAAAAGAGGTCAAAAACAAAGGAAAATTCTATTATGAATACTAAAATTCAGGACATAATGAGAAAGGCAGTGCTTATTGGTCAGGAAGCAGTCTTTATTGATGCCTTGAGAAAGATGATAATCGATAAGACGAACTCACTTCTTGTGGTCAGCAAGGCAGGCAAGCTTGTTGGTGAAATTCAGTCTTTTGATCTTATCAAACAGGTAGTGCCGGGATATATCGTAAGCGATGAGATAGCTGCCCACTTTGCAACTGAGGAAATATTCATGGATGCCTGCGAAGCGGCTAAGAATATTCCCATAGAGAAGTTCATGAACAAAGACCCCAAGACCATAACCCTGCAAAGCAGTCTCATGGAGGCCGTTGTTGTTGCCATGGCACACGGACAATCGAGGGTCCCTATTGTGGATGAGCAGCATCAGCCATTAGGGATCTTATCACGTACTGAGCTCAAGCAGGTCATTGGGAAATCTATCAATATCGAAGAAAGCCTTACGAAAGAGGCCTTAGTTGAGCCCCTGATCAGGAAGGCCGGAGCTGTCGAACCGTTGACCAGTTTCCTGTTGCCGGCTGACGGCAGCGAGCCCAGCAAGCGGGCTGTCAGGTTCAGCGGCAGCCTGGCCGCGGCCTTGGCTGACAGGGTCCAGACCATTACATTGCTCCGCGTGCTGGCAGGCGGATACCTCAAGCGCCACCTGGCCGACATGGCAAAGGTACGCGTGAAGGGTGAGATTATTGAGAGTGATATCTTTAAGACATCCAGGGAAGATCATATCTCGAAAAACATCAATCCCATGCTGGAAGAGGCCGAGGCCGAGCTGAAAAAATTTGGCGCCAAGGCACCTATTAATCAGAAAATAGTCGATGGAGTGCCGGCTGAGCAGATCCTTCAGGTGGCCGAGGAGGGAGACTATTCTACCATTATCATGGGGCGGCGAGGTGTCTCCACCGTAAGAGAGGTCCTGCTTGGAAGTGTTACTGCTTCCCTGCTCCATAAGCCGGTCCATCAATCAGTCTATGTAATAGGGGTCAAGGTAGAGAACCTGAAAGCCGATGCCTGCCCTATCCCGCGAATCCTCGTGCCTTTGGATGGTTCTCCGCACGCAATTGCAGCAGCCCGGGAGGCAGCGATCCTGGCCAAATGTTTCGGAAATGCCGTGGCTGAAGTGGCCCTGCTGCACGTTATTGACCTTGCTCGCTATGCAAAACATGAATATACCAGCAAGTCTCAGGAAGACATACTCAACGAGGCGCAACAGATTTTTACTGATAGTGGGGTGAGCGAATCCAAGATTGCCAGAGTGGTTGAATATGGCAGCCCGGGTGAGGTCATCCTCAACACGGCCAAGGAAAAGCAGACAAATCTGCTCATTATTGGCCGGCGCGGCCGTTCCGCCTTCCAGGAACTGTTCATGGGCAGCGTCAGTCGCCAGGTAGTACAGCGCTGCACTGATGCCACAGTAGGTGTGGTCAGCGGGGAAAAGCCCTAAAGCGTCTGTCCGGATGGATATCTATAATGAGGATGTGGTCGAATTCCCCATTGACGGCATCCTCGATCTGCATACCTTCAATGCCCGCGAAGTAAAGGACCTCGTCCCCGACTACCTGGCCGAATGCCGGGACAGAGACATAATCCACGTACGCATAATCCATGGAAAAGGGACCGGGACCCTTCGGCGCACGGTCCATTCCATCCTGAGCCGCCTACCTGAAGTGCGCGACTTTACATTGCTGGGAAACGACGGAGGCGGCTGGGGCGCAACAAAAGTGACATTATGGCCAAAAGGGCATATATTAAAAGT
Source organism: Deltaproteobacteria bacterium (assembly GCA_013138705.1). The sequence goes on along the minus strand of WTCF01000182.1, from coordinate 331 downwards.
TTAAAGTGAGCTAAAGTGCCTAAAGTTAAGGTGGGAAGAAAATGATCAGACGAATCAGGGCAAGAAATCTTTTTAAAATCTTATTGATCCTTTTTTCATTAACCGGCCTGATGGCCTGTAACGGCGATTCCGGTGATAAGTCCAAAACTCAGGCCCCTGCAGATACAGGCATGGAAGCCCCTGTCAAGATGGACGCACTCTCAGGCAAGGTGGCAGAAACCATGAATAGCGGGGGATACACCTATGTCCTGCTGGACAATAAAGGGGAAAAAACATGGGTGGCAACGCCTGAAATGCAGGTCTCTGTGGGAGAGGAAGTCGTCCTCAAGCC
>WTCF01000111.1 GCA_013138705.1 Deltaproteobacteria bacterium | reverse complement strand
GAAAGCCTACGACCGGACCGCCTCGACGTATTCCTTCCTGTACGATTCCATGAATCTGGTAATACCTTCCAAGGAGGAGCCGGACCTTTTTCATCTCGCCCCGGGTTACATGTTCCCTGACATTAGTACTGCTGACTACCATGCCTTCCACAGAAACAGGGGAGATAACATGTACGTTAAATCCAAGCTTGTATCCCATGGCCTGGAGTAAAGATATGTTTCCCTGCCGGCCCTTGCCAAAGGCATAATCATAACCCACGACCAGATCCTCCACCCCTATAGTCTGGTGAAGTATTTTATTGACAAAATCGTGGGCGGACGTGCCTGCAAGCTCTTTGGTAAAGGGTAGGCGAATCAGGTGTTCAATTCCAGCCTCAGTTATCAACTCCACCTTATAGTCCATGGTTGAAATAAGTTTTGGTGGATTTTGAGGCCTTAAGACCTTCATGGGATGAGGCTCAAAGGTAAGGGCTACCGTGTCCCCGTTTCTTGGCCCTGCAAGCTCCACTACCCGGCGGAAAAGGGCCTGATGCCCCAGATGTACTCCGTCAAAGTTACCTATGGTCAGTGCAGGCCGATAAAATGGTTTTTTAATTTCGTGCAGGCCTTTGTAAACCTTCATTTCAAATCTTTTTCAGTTTGTGGTTGTAGTCTCTGCTTTAGACATTCATTTACTATTTGGTCAGCAGACAGTACAATGGCCCCTTGACAAGTGCAAGCACTGTCTATTTAATGATTTTCGTTCAGCCGAAGTGGCGGAATTGGTAGACGCGCTAGATTCAGGATCTAGTGGACAGTATATCCGTGGGAGTTCGAATCTCCCCTTCGGCACCACCTAGTGTCTGAACGGAAAAGCGGTTCAGACACAATTTTGAATTCTAAATTTTGAATTTTGAATTTAAGATTGCTGATTTTTTAGCGGAATTACTTTCCGGTCTTTCCGTTTATTTTTTGACGCAGCACTCCTGAAGGCCGAAAAGTCACGACTCTTCGAGGAGCAAGGATCAGGTCCTCTCCTGTATGCGGGTTTCTGCCACGCCTGGATCTCTTATCCTTGACAGAAAATTTACCAAAACCGCTAACAAGAACGTTCTCTCCTGCCTCAAGACGATCTTTAATTATTTTGAGCAAGCTCTCTACAGCTTGAGCAGACTCTATTTTGCTCAGTTTTTTACTTCTATATATACGACTTACAAGATCTGCCTTAGTTAAGGTCATGTTGAGACACCCTCCTCTCCAAACACATAAGATAAATCTCAGGGGAGCTGTTACAAATTCCAAAACATTAATACGTTAAAGAAAAAAACCCATTAAGTCAAGAGGATAAGCGCCCCTAAAAAAGATATCTCCAAAATTCTTTTATCGCGTATCGTTCAAGCAATCAACCATAGCCCTCAAGTCATCAAGAGGTATTTGCCCTGGAGCAGCCTCATGACCCCTGGCTGGAGACGCATAGGTCAGATAAGCCCCCATCGCCAGGCAGGCCAGCCTGCTCATCTTTCCAAAAGGCCCCATACAGAAGGCTATCAAAGAAAACCCCTCATCCAGCGCCTTAAAATACAGCGAAAAAACTTTCAAGACATCCTGTGGACCCGCGGCCATGGTGACTATCTTCCCAATGTCTGCCCCGGCCTGTCTTTCCGAATCAAATACTTCGATCAATTTTTCCTTCTCGGGAGTGCAAGAAAAATCATGATAGGAAATGATGAGCTTTGTCCCGGCTTCACGAACCTTTTTTACTATGGCATCCCTTAAGGCCGGATCTGTTCTGAGTTCAATATCAACGTAATCCGCCCCTGCTGATATGGCCTTTTCCAAAAGGCTGATTCGCTCCTCTTCCGAACCTGAAAAAAGACCCCCTTCTGCTGAGGATCTATTAGTAAAAATAAGGGGGCAGGGGCGGTCTTTTATTAAACTCACAAAATCCAGGGATTCCACATCTGCAAGAGCATCCAGACGGACTTCTGCCATATCGGCTTTTGCCGCCACCTGTTGCAGACGCTTCAGCAGGACGTCACATGTAGGTTCAGCCAGGGAGACACAGATCATGCGAGACAATCACTAAATCACTAAATCACTAAATAAAATATGGGTCCTTCCGTAGGTCGATTCCCTCCAGATAGCCGGCAATGGCCTTATCATACTTATTTGTTGTAATAAAGACCTTTCTGGCCAGTTCAAAACGTGTGGTCAGGGTAGTGGCTCCGTCATTGGCCTTCATTTCTCCAAGCACCTTTGAATAATCAGATGGATCTACAACCACAGTCACATACCGGAAGTTCTTTGCAGAAGAACGAAGCAGGGTCGGTCCCCCGATATCAATATTCTCAATGGCATCAGCCAAACTCACACCTTCTTTGGCCACGGTTTTTTCAAAGGCATAAAGATTTACCACTACCATATCAATAGAAGGAATAGCGTGGTCTTCCATCTGTTGCATGTGGCCGGCATTGTCACGAAGGGCCAGGATGCCGCCATGGACCATAGGGTGTAAAGTCTTCACCCGGCCATCCATCATCTCCGGAAAACCAGTAAGATCTGAAACATCCTTTACAGAAATGTCCGCTTCTCTTATTACTCGCGCTGTACCGCCGGTAGATACGATCTCTACACCCATATCCTCAAGTTCTTTAGCCAGTTCTGCCACACCTGCCTTATCAGTTACGCTAATGAGTGCCCTTTTTATCTTTGTCATATGTATTGACCGCCTTTATTGCTTGGATTCAAAAAAAGATATTAACAAAACAAAAACAAACTGGTCGGGACGAGAGGATTTGAACCTCCGACCCCAGCGTCCCGAACGCTGTGCTCTACCAGACTGAGCCACGTCCCGACCGAAGATCTATTCCATATATTCGCCAAGCCGAACCTTGTCAACAGAAGCATCTGCTGATATCAGGGTAATAAGTATCGGGCATCCTTCATTCACCCGTTTACACTTTTTTCGAAAAAGCGTGTATTGTCAGATTGGATGCCGATGTCGAAACTGGAAATTTGAAATTTGAAATTTGATAACGCATCTACATCTTTGTATTTTTCCTAATTTCCAATTTCCAGTTTCACTGCCAAGTACAAGAGCAACAAAGTGTAAACTACTTTTGACTGGTCGTGAAGGATACCAAATATCCTGACCATACTACACGCACCGGGAGCAATCTATGCTTTTCCACAAAGTGGGGCGGCTTTTTTGTGGCCAAGAAGGAGGCGGGGCTTATGAAGATTGAGTCATATCGCTTTGGTGAAATCGTAATTGATGGGATGCGCCATATAAAGGACCTGAAAATTATTAGAGGAAAGACCTTTGACAACTGGTGGAGATCACAGGGACATACCCTTCAACTCTCTGACATCCTGGATGTTGTGGCTGCAAAACCCAGTACCCTGATAGTCGGAACAGGTGCTTACGGCAAAATGGTTCTAAGTTCCGGGCTTTCGGCGGAACTCGAGTCCAAGGGCATCCACATAGAGGCCCTTCCCACCGAACCGGCCATACAGAGGTTCAATGAACTGGCATCGCAGCTTGGACACGAGGCTGTTGCCTTTGCAGTTCACCTTACATGCTAAAAGTGGACATGGCTTTGGATACCCTTGCACACCGATCTACTCCTGATTCTCCCCTTCCGGGTATTGTAATTGCCGGTACACACAGCGGCTGCGGGAAAACAACAGTGACCCTTGCCATAATGGCAGCACTGAAAAAAAGGGGCCTTAAGGTGGCTCCTTTTAAGGTTGGCCCTGACTTTATTGATCCCGGACACCACGCCTCAGTGTGCGGATGCCCTTCTCACAACCTTGACGGGTGGATTTTAACTAAGTCTTCAGTGCAGGAGTTATACTCGCAGTATTGTGCCGGGGCGGATGTTTCAGTTATTGAGGGAGTAATGGGCCTCTTTGATGGTGCCGGAGGAACTTCTGAATCAGGTTCTACTGCAGAAATCGCAAAGTGGTTGGATCTGCCTGTTCTATTGATAGTGGATGTGCTTGGTATGGCAAGGAGTGTGGCCGCACAGGTTAAGGGCTATCTTGAATTCGATAGCGGCCTACGCTTTGCCGGAGTAATCCTTAATAAAGTGGGTAGTAAAAGGCATGCTGCGCTTTTGAAAGAGGCACTGTCTCCTCTGGGGCTGTCATGGACCGGCACTCTGTTTCGAAATCAGAACCTGCAGCTTCCATCAAGGCATCTGGGACTCATAACTGCTGAAGAAGGGGGTCTTGAAACAAAGCAAGCAGACCTCTTTAGAAACTGGTTTGAAAAGGGCTGCGATTTAAATTCATTGCTAAAAACAATCCGGCAAAACAGGAAAGATATACGTCCGGCTGATCAAACCGGAACAATAAAACACCCCGGCATTTCCCATTCGCGTCCGGTACGTATTGCAGTTGCAAAGGATAAGGCCTTTTGTTTCTATTACCAGGCAAATCTTGACATTCTTGAAAAATTCGGTGCGGAGATCGTATCTTTCTCGCCCCTTAGAGATCATTCCCTACCTCCTGGAATACAGGGGCTTTATCTTGGAGGCGGATACCCTGAACTGCACGCCGAAGCCCTCTCAAGAAACAGGGACCTTCGAGAGGAAATACTGACCAAGGCCCAGGGAAATCTCCCTATCTATGCAGAATGCGGGGGGTTTTTGTACCTGTGCCGGGGCCTGGTTCAAAAAGAAGAGCCAAGGCCGGAACATCCCTGGGTCGGCCTGTTCCCTTTTATGGTAAATATGCAGAAAAGGCGCTGTGCCCTTGGCTACAGAGAAATCATTTTAAAAAAGAATACTATACTCGGCCCGGCCGGCACAAGAATTAGAGGACACGAATTCCATTATTCCAATTTACTTGAGCCAATTTCTCAGGATAAATCAATAATCCGTATCTACGAGGTCAGAAATGCCGGCAACAGCCTTCTTGCCCCTGAAGGTTACACGTGGAACAACACGCTTGCCGGCTATATACATCTACATTTTGGTAGTTGCCCTGATGCTGCCAAGAACTTCGTAGCTGAGGCGCGACAGCATTCTGTTCATGCGTAACCGTCAGGGTTCAAGGTTCACCGAAGATCCGAACCGTTGATTTGTGAGTTCTGAGCCCACAATCTTCTTGCAAAAAGTCCTTTATTTGGCTAAGAATTCCATGTCCTTAAAATAGAACTACAAATTGGCTCTCGTTAGCCGCTCTTGCGGTTAGGAACTGTCCGCAAATAAGTTGGACAATATTGTGTTTGGATTTGTGTTGAATTTCGCCGATCCGATTGAGCAAAACCGCAGTCATAGCAGTGCTATGTTGAGGATTTTGTGATTGAGGATCGGCCAAAGTCGGCTCAAAGACGGGCGCAAGATGTTCAAGTTATTTGCGGACAGTTCCTTAGTTGTGAGAATTGTCTCTTCAACAAATAAATTAAGATGGGAGATTTCTGACTATGCCCACAGGTCTGCGCTGGAAATTTATCTTGATGGCAGCACTTATTGCCTTGTCTGTGGTTTTTGTTCTGCCCTCTTTCTATAAAGGTACGCCTGACTGGTTCAAAAAGTATATCTACAGCGAGGGCCTGAAACTTGGTCTGGACCTCCAGGGAGGAATGCATCTCATCCTCAAGGTAGACGTGGACCAGGCAGTTAAAAATTCTGCGGATCTTGCGGCAACGGACCTTAAGGAGTCCCTGGGGCGCAGGCAGATAACATTGGTGCGCCGCCAGAGTCCGAACCCTGACGAAATACTGTTCTTTCTTCCCAACAAGGACGCAGTGGGAAGGGTAAAGGCCGTTCTGGAAGATGAATTCCCAAGCCTTGAGCTCGTAAAGGTAATAGAAGAGGGAAAATTCCCCAGCCTGGTATTAAGACTCTCCTCAGAAGAAGAAAAATTCATAAGAGAAAACGCGGTTGATCAATCCCTGGAGATCATTCGTAACCGGATAGACCAGTTTGGTGTTACAGAACCTGTAATCGTCCGGCAAGGCGAGGAAGAAATAGTGGTCCAGCTTCCGGGGATACAGGACCCTGAACGGGCACTCAAGCTCATAGGGCAGACTGCGCAACTGGAGTTCAAGCTGGTGGATGACGAGGCCGGAGTAGACCTTGGAAGGCTTATCCGCCAGGCCGTAGATAGCGGCCGCCTTCCAGCCGGCTATAACATTAAGGCCCTTAACTCGGTCCTAAAGGGCCAGATACCCAAAGACGATTCCATCTACTTCCTTAAGGAGGTCGATGATCGCACCGGCAAACCCCGAAAGACGCCGATTCTTCTCAAGGACAAAACGCTTATGACAGGGGATACTGTAAAGACTGCCCACGTCCGGATCGGCGGGAATTACAACGAGCCCTATGTTGCCCTTGAGTTTACAGATCGGGGCGCAGGACTCTTTGAGAAAATCACCGGTGACAATGTAGGCAAGCGTCTTGCCATTGTCCTGGACGGAGTGGCCCGCTCTGCACCGGTAATAAGGGAACGTATAGGAGGAGGGCATGCCCAGATCACCGGCTCATTTACTACTGAAGAGGCATCCGACCTTGCCATTGTGCTGAGAGCCGGGGCACTGCCCGCGCCGATCAGCATTATTCAAAACGTCACGGTAGGTCCGTCTCTTGGCCGTGATTCCATACAGCATGGCCTGTATTCGGGCCTGCTCGGAGCGGCCCTTGTAGTTGTCTTCATGGTCATATATTACACGTTTTCAGGTTTCATAGCTAACATAGCCATGGTCCTGAACCTGCTCTTTCTTATGGCTGTTCTGGCGCTTTTCCAGGCCACACTGACCCTTCCCGGCATAGCCGGCATCATACTCATCATTGGTATGGGGGTTGACTCCAACGTGCTGATCTTTGAGCGCATGCGGGAGGAAAGGGCCCTTGGAAAGCCCCTTAAGGCATTTATTGACGGGGGTTATGATAAGGCCTTCTGGACCATCGTAGACGCCCATGTTACCACTCTTATAACCGCCATAGCCCTGTTCCTCTTCGGAACCGGCCCAATCAAGGGCTTTGCCGTCACCCTGTCCGCCGGTATTGTCATCAACCTCTTTACTGCCATCTTTGGAACCAGAATGGTATATGACGGGCTACTGGCCAAGCGGGCTCTGAGTAACCTGAGGTTCCTCCAGTTAATCAAGAAAACCAGCCTGGACTTCATGGGACGCAGGAATTTCGCCTTCATATTGTCAGCGCTCCTGGTAACTATAGGTCTCGCAGGCTTCATACAGGTCGTAAGGGGGGCAGCCAACCTCGGCGTAGACTTTTCCGGTGGAACCATGGTCCAGTACCGCGCGGATAAGCCCTTTACCCTGGACAATGTAAGAAAGGCCCTGACAAAAACAGGTGTCGAGGGTTACTCCCTTCAAGAAATGCCAGGGGAACACGTCGTAATCGTACGCGTCAAAAAATCAGTGGCTACTGTGGGAGACATAGAGACCAGTATAACCAACAGTTTGAAAGAAAGCCTTCCTGAGACCCGTTTTGTAATAGAAAGCAAGGCAGAGATCGGTTCAACCGTAAGCAGGGAACTGAGGCGTAAGGCACTGATAGCAATAGGCATATCATTTGCGGGCATTATCTGTTACCTGGCCTTCAGGTTCAATTTGAGCTTTGGAGTAGCAGCTACTGCTGCCACCTTGCATGACGTGCTGGTAGTACTTGGCATCTTATTTATCCTGAACAAGGAAATAACTCTCCTGACAATAACCGCTCTTCTGACACTTGGCGGCTACTCCCTCACTGATACAGTAGTAGTCTTTGATAGAATCAGAGAAAATATCAAACGTTACAAAAAATTGCCTTTTGCCGAGATCATAAATCGAAGCATCAACGAGATGCTGAGCAGGACAATTATTACGTCTATGACCACAATGATGGTGGTCTTGTGCATCTTTTTCTTTGGCGGTGTGGTAATACATGACTTTGCCTTTACTCTGCTATTGGGAGTGCTGGTTGGGACCTATTCCTCAGTATTCGTAGCCAGCCCTGTAGTGTACTTGTGGCACAAGGGAAAAGCGCCTAGATAGGTAGAAGGCTGAAGGTGGAAGGTAGAAGGTGATAGGGCTAACATACTTCAGCCTTCAGCCTTCTACCTTCTACCTTAATTGGTTTTCTCATGGATCAACTGGTCATTGAAGGCAGGCACCCGCTCAAGGGTATCGTCAGGATTAGCGGGGCCAAAAACGCGGCCCTGCCCATTCTTGCGGCAACACTCCTCACAGGCGGCACCTTCAGGCTGCAAAATATCCCAAGGCTGGTTGACATAAGGACCTTCACTGATCTCCTGACTGACCTGGGCGTTACGGTAGATTACAGCGCAGATAATGACTCTGATGTCTTAAACATAGACTCCTCAGGACTCTCAGACCACGAGGCCCCTTACGACCTGGTACGCAAGATGCGGGCTTCAATTCTGGTGCTGGGACCTCTTATGTCCCGCATTGGAAAGGCCCGTGTCTCCCTTCCCGGAGGCTGTGCCATCGGTGCCCGTCCCATAAATCTTCACTTAAAGGGCCTTGAGCTCATGGGGGCCAAGCTCCGGCTCAAAGAGGGATATATAGAGGCAAAGGCCGGTAGACTGAATGGAGCGCATATCTACTTTGACACGCCATCTGTGACAGGTACGGAAAACCTGATGATGGCAGCGGTCCTTGCCAAGGGAACAACCGTACTGGGAAATGCTGCAAGGGAACCGGAGGTGATTGCCCTGGGGCAGATGCTCAACCAAATGGGGGCAAAAATCAAAGGCCTTGGTTCAAATACCATCAAGATAGAAGGCGTCAAGAAACTAAGCCCTGTTGACTGGAAAATAATCCCGGATCGCATAGAGGCCGGCACATACATGATGGCTGTGGGGGCAGTTGGCGGAGAGCTGATGATTGAAAACATTTTAGCAGATCATCTGGAGGCGGTCATATCCAAACTCAGGAGCACCGGGCTTCAGATTGAAGGAGATAATGCCCGTATTTCCGTCAGAAAAAAAGGCGCTCTGCACAGCGTGGATGTTACGACTCTGCCATATCCCGGTTTCCCGACTGATCTGCAGGCCCAGATCATGGTGCTGATGGCCCTGGCCGGTGGCCTCAGTGTGATCACTGAAACCATATTTGAAAACCGTTTCATGCACGTTGCCGAGTTAAGACGGCTTGGAGCTGACATAAAGGTTGAAGGCAGGAGCGCCATCATCAAAGGTGTAAGGGGATTAAACAGTGCCCCTGTAATGGCCACTGATCTCAGGGCCAGCGCCTCTCTGGTACTGGCCGGACTTGCAGCCAAGGGGACTACAACAATATCCAGAATTTACCACCTTGATCGCGGGTATGAACACCTGGAACAGAAACTTGCAGCAGTAGGGGCCAAGATCAAAAGAAAAAAGTAAGCGTTCACAGGGCACCGCATCTGCTTTGTTGTCGGGCACTTGAAGTACAGGGAGTACGTCTGCGTACCCGTACGCCTCGCATCTGCAGCACCCTGTAAACGCTTAAAGTTCGGTGTGTTGCAGTGAGGTATTTCTCTGCCCCTGCACATGAAACTCTATTTCGTCTGTGTGGGTCTGTGTGGGTCTGTGGCTAATAAAAAAATTACGGTAAGTTGGCTGATCCGGTGAAAAAAGAAAAAAACACCCTGGTTGACCGATACGGCAGGCAGTTGACCTATCTCAGGCTCTCAGTAACAGACAGATGTAATCTTCGATGTCAGTACTGCATGCCTCAGATTAACTTTTCCTGGTTGCCTCATGATTCAATCCTCACCTATGAAGAAATTCTTAAAATTTGCCGCACCCTCGCTGCCATTGG
>WTCF01000237.1 GCA_013138705.1 Deltaproteobacteria bacterium | reverse complement strand
TGAGTCAGGGTGCGGCATATATGAGGATCGCCCACTGACATGCAGGTACTATCCTTTAAGTACCGGGATGTTCCACAACAGGGATCTGAATTCTGATGAACATTTTTTTGCCCTGGTGAAGGAAAGCCACTGCCTTGGACACGATCTCGGCAGGGAACTCACAATAGAGGAATGGCGTAAAGACCAGGGTATCATTCCCTACGATGAGGCAAATTTAGGCTGGACGGAGATGATCCTCAAGCGCAAATCCCTGGGTCCATTCTTTACTATTCCTGAAAAAACGCTCCAGATGTTCTTTATGGGTTGCTACAATGTGGATCGATTTCGTCGTTTCGTGTTCGACAGCCTGTTCCTCAACGTATATATCGTTTCGGAAGAAAGGAAGAAGAAAGTTTCAGAAGACGATCTGGCGATGCTTGGTCTTGCTATTGATTGGCTGAAGACTACTCTAATGGGGGAAGGCAAGCTGGAAATCAGGGAACAGGTAGCTGAAACAGATCCGGTAGAGGTTGAGGCTTAGGCCGATTGATATACTGTTGAGCCATTTCATTAAACATCTGTTCATATCTGACTTTTTTTATATGGTCCTATAGAATTGTCAAGATATTTTCAGAGGATTATTTTATCAGCAGGACAAGTAATTATAAAGCTGATTTGTGTGTAACATTATTTCGTGTTATTTCAAGGGCAACAACGTTTGCAATCACCTGCTCGCCGTGGATTTACCGCTTAACTTCGACGATAGTACAGCCTTGAATCTGACTGAAAATTCGGGGACGGGTTGCGGGTCAGCATGAATTGCAAGGTACTAATAAAGTCTACTGCTTTTGCCAATGCCGTGATGGAAGAATACATAAAGGTCGCTGCCATTGAAAACGGGATTGAAGCCCAGCTGTTGGGATCTATACTAACTGAGCGGAATATCCCTCATCGGATGAGATCCTATTATGACACAGCATACGACGGTCTTTTCCAGGTTCAGAAAGGGTGGGGTTTTGTCAGAAGCCCGTCTCCGTCATGAGACTCCTTTTCAAGGGAATGAAACAGGGGGTCCCCATTCCCCTTTGATCTTGTTGATTATCCGGGGATCTGCCCTGAATGGTATGTCCGGAGCTTCCGGAACAGGTAAGCAGTGACTTTGAGAAAATGGCGTTTTCTGTAAATGCAAATTGTAGGCAATGACCATCAGGGATTCCAGATTGACTGTATCCATAATATTATAGGCAAGTAACGTTTCCAGGGCATTCCGGCTGTTGGTTTTTTTGAACTCATCCCAGAGCAGTATGGCGAAATAACCGTCAATCCCATCAAGTTCCCCTCTGTGTAATCCCAACTGTCTTTCACATCCCTTCAGCCCTCCTGAGTATCCGAGTCTTTTCAAGACATATCGCAGATCAATATGGACCTGCTCGATTTTAATCCCCAGATAGCTTTCAATAAACGGGACATCAAAACATTTCCCATTATAAGTCACAATGACTTGGTAATTCCGTATATTCTCTCTGAATGCCTCGAGGTTGTCACCCTGGACATAATGAAAAATGGACCTGCCGTCATACAGGGCAATGGTCGTGATGGAGTCTCCCCATTTATCCAGTCCGGTTGTTTCTATATCCAAAAATGCAGTGGAATGACGAAAATGCGGAAATAGCCGCCAATGTTGATCCGGGGTCAGTAAGCCGGCAAAGTATTCCGGCTGGTAAGCCAGATGCTTTTGGGACAAATCTATGTGATTTTTGATTGATGCTATCTTTCCGGATGATAACGTATTTGGATAGGGTTCGACAAAATCATCCCAGGAACGTATGCCGGATTCCCAGAGACGCTCTTCTGTTTTCAAGCCTATACCGGGAATATGAGAAAATGTATTTGTGAGCATGTAGAATTATATCATAAACGCAAAAACAAAATATAGTAATGCATTTTTTACTTTTGTTTAATAAAATAGGCAGTACCTTGAAAATTTTAAAATAAAGAAATTTTGGAGAACACAAAATGCAAAACTTTTTTTTGCAGAACACAACACATGCTTCGTGCCGGAATTCCTTCTTTGAGAGAGAATCCATCCGACATCGATCTCGAAACGCGTATCATGCAACCATCGTACTTTTACTCAGCCTATTTGTCTTTGCCGGTTGCGCAAGTTACGGACATCGTGTTTCCCCTGTCCCCCTGCCTGGGGCTCAACCTGAACATGTGACGGTGGATGGGGTCGAAATGCTGGCCGTTGCGTTCCCGGATGCAAAGACCGCAGAGGATCGGTTTGGCTTTGACGTGCGAGGATCGGGACTTCTGCCGGTCCAATTAGTCATTGATAATCAAGGTACACAGAAGGTGAGTATTAATTCCGGGCAGACATTTCTGATTGATCAAAGCGGCCAGGCCTGGCCTATTCTTTCAGCAGAGGAAGCCTATCAACGGGTGAAGGGACATGTAGAAATGGGCGAAACAGCAAAAGGCACTGTCAAACCGGCTGTTTTGCTCGGGGCTGCAGGTGCCCTGGCAGGTTTTGCCGTCGGTATCCTTACAGGGGAAGATATCGGCGGAAGTGTGGGCAAAGGTGCGGTCCTTGGAGGTACAGTCGGGGCGTTGGCAGGTGGGACAGCAGCCTATGCCACTGCCCCGGAAAAAATCAGGACCGACCTGGCACAGAGGACGTTGCGCAACCGGCCCGTCGAACCCGGACAACTGGCCCATGGATTTCTTTTCTTTCCAGGACGCAAAGAGGCCACATCTGCGCAACAGCTCCGTTTGGCCATTGCCATCGGTGAAGAACCACACGTCCTGAATTTGTTCCTGGCAAATTCCCGTGTGCCGGAACTTTGAGGCTTTGGGTATGAATCCGACTTTAGATAAGATTATCCGTTTTGGACGAGGCGAGGAAACAGCAGACCTGTTGCTCAAGAACGGCAAGGTGGTCAATGTTTTCACCGGCGAAATACTACAGGCCGACGTGGCCGTAGCTGAAGGAATCATCATAGGCGTTGGTGAAGGATACGAAGCAGTTAAGGTCGTAGATCTTTCCGGTCAATATGTCTGCCCTGGCTTTATTGACGGCCACCTTCACATCGAGAGCACAATGCTCTCACCTTATCAGTTCGCCCGAGCTGTGGTTCCCAGAGGCACGACTGCCGTTGTCTGTGATCCTCACGAAATCGCAAACGTTCTGGGGCTCGAAGGTATTCGCTATATGCTGGAGGCCAGCGAAAATCTGCCCCTCACGGTTTTTGTGATGGCATCTTCCTGTGTTCCCGCCACCCATTTGGAGACAGCAGGAGCAGCACTCTCCGCCCAGGACCTGGAGCCTCTTTTTGACCATCCACGGGTATTGGGCCTGGCAGAGATGATGAACTTTCCAGGCGTACTCTACCGCCTGCCGGATGTTTTGGCCAAGCTGGAAATTGCAGCTCAGCGAGGCCTGCCCATTGATGGACACTGTCCGGGGCTCACCGGCCGTGATCTGCAGGCATACATAGCTTCCGGCATTAACTCAGACCACGAATGTACCCAGCTTGAAGAGGCATTGGAAAAACTTCGCGCCGGGATGTATCT
>WTCF01000050.1 GCA_013138705.1 Deltaproteobacteria bacterium | reverse complement strand
CCTTCCCACCCGTAAACACCGTGGAGAGAAACAATCCAGCCATCTCCCTGCCGGCCAAGACTGACGCAGGGAAGAGAGGCTTCTGCACTGCTGCGCAGCAGGATATCCAGCCCCAAAGTCGCAGGTGATATAGGACCAAGCGATTTGCCATGGCCTGTTTCACGAACCACACGGAGTACCGGATCCAAAAAACTTCTGGGGATATAGGCCAGAAGCACCACGGTCTCATCTCCACGCTTGAAGGCCCATTGATCATGATATATCTCATCCGGTTTCAGATGTATATGAAGCCCTATGCCCATACGGACTGCATTTACAGCCTCTTCCGGCTCCAACTGAGGAAAGCTTAACTCCCTTAAAAACAGGTTCTTACGAGGAAGGGCCAGACATATTCTGCGCCTTCGCGAGGGATGAATAGCATTAAGTACGCCTTTTACCTGTTCTGCCAGGGAACGCCCGGTATCATCAAACGTATAGGGCAGTTGAACAGAAGACCATTTTCCAAGGCGCCCCTTAAGACAGAAGACATCGAGCTTGGATTCGTCCAGATAAATACCTGTTATTTCTCGTTCTCTGACCACGTTGAGCCTTTGCTTCCCAGAGAAATTGCCTCAGTCCAATGCTTGACCTTGGGCCCCTCTGTCCCAGACTGAGGATTCCAGTGAACCTGGTATATACGATTGCCGAACCAAACCCTGAGACACACTACCTCACGGGTTGATGTAGTGTTACCACCAAATTCGGCACTTAGAATTTCCTCAAGAGGTAAAGGCGCACATTCCCTGTTTACATCGCCGGACTTGTTGTAAACTGTGAATAAATCCCAGAGACCGCCCTGCCACACCACCTCGCTGTCTTCGTCTTCCTCCTGGGATGACCAGCTAACAGGCCCGTAAAACGCCTCCTGGCCAACCCCATTTACCAAAAGCAGTTCATCCAATAAATGAAATGGACCATTAGCAGGATAGTAGGGCGGAGACCTGTCTTGGTAGACATCATCCTCTGCCCCGTGCAGCCTCACCAGCTTATCGGAATCTTTCCAGTCCAAAATACCATCCACTATAGTATCTGCGGCTTCAAGCTCCTCATCCCCCAGAATTGCCCTCACTACCTCCCTGATCTGATCCTCTGAACTGTTATTAAGATCGAGCTTTCCATTCTCATCTTGCAGTGTAAAACAGGCCTCTCTGCCCCCAAATCTCACTTTATACACACTCCCGTCAGCAAAAAGACCATCCTCTGCCTCTTCCTTGTCGGTTCCGGGAGGAGACAGTTTGCTCGTTGCAAGAAGCAGTAAAGACCTCGCAGCCTCTCGGCCCTGCAGTGCATCCCAGGCATATTGACCCAAATTCCTGCGGATTCTGGCCTCAACCGCATAGAAACCACCGACCAGTGTAAGCAGGGTCAACACCCACAGAACCAATATAAGAACCGTACCTTTCTGTTCATTCACTCTGCGCTTACCAGAATAAGAGGATTTGTATAAAAAATCCGCCAGGTGGTTGCGGGCTCCTCGGCATCATCCGAAAAAGCCAAGCCCATGGCTACTGCCTCGGGCACCTTGCCCTTTTTATTCCAGCCATCCTGCCAATCCTCAGGAGCGGATTCATCTGGCAATGTGCCCTGATATGTAAAGGCCAGAGAATCTATCCCATCTACAATCGAAAGGCCCCAGCCCTGTTCCATCAGGTCCTCTTTATCTTCCGGATCTATGTTGTCAGGAAAAGCCTCTTTCAGATCTTCGGGCCTGGTAATGACCTTCTGAGCATAGATAAGTTTTTTCCCTCTCTCATCAAAACGATAAACTACCTTGAAAAGACCACCTGCCTGAGAGCCTAATGGCACGTGGGTAGTCACAAAGGAAACCTCGTTCTCTTCCCCATGAAACTCAGAAAAATCCTTGAGATCAGATCCATCCTTCCTCACCATGGCCCTGAGCTGTCTGCCCAAAAGTCCTTCAATAGCGGATACAACTATTATACGTTCGTTGATCTCTTTTCCCCTGCTGTAGGCCCTCAGTCCTGTACGAACAGACATGGAAAGAATAAGAACCAAAACAGCAATAAGAGAGACGGAAATCAAGAGTTCAAGGAGTGTGAAGCCTGATGAGGATTTGGTGATCTGGTGATTTGGTGATTTGGTGATTGGTTTTTTTCTCATATTTACTCTGCCGGTATCCAGCTGGTCAATACAAAGGGATGAGCATTATACGGAGGTTGTACGGTAAGAATAAGCTCCTTTAACTCAGGGACTTCAATCTCTTTCTCTTCCTGGTCCTGGGCTGTTATCTTCAAGACCAGGTCCTGAATCTCCACCTTATAGCTCCACCCGGGATGGTCTTCTACGTCCTCCTCACTTGAAGACAGGGATTCAAGCTCATTGGCCAATCCATAAAGCACAGACTCTGCTATGGTTGCGGCCTGTCTGGCCATATCGCCCCTAAATGCCTGCCTGTGGCCCTGTGCAAAGCCCGAAAGCAACACCCCAAGCGAAATACCCATTATTGCCGTAGCAACTAGGACCTCTATGAGGGTAAAGCCTGATGAGGATTTGGTGATCTGGTGATTTGGTGATTTGGTGATTGTCACGATGAAATGCGCTCCATGCGTATCAGCCCCAGGAACCTGTCTATCACTATCCGGTCCAGACGACCTCCTTCCCATCTGAGGTCAATTTCCCCACCGCTTGAACTTCCATCAGGATAAAAGGTCACTGCATGAACATCTGGTTCCACTTCCCCCACTCCCTCGCCCTCTACCTCTATGGACTCTGGGATATTCTGCCATTTAAGGCCTTCAACACAATAGGTCCTGCTCTCTCCATCAATAAAAAACCTGACTGCCTCGCCTCTACCCAGGCTTGCGGACCTGGCCCGGACCAGGGTCTGAGTAAAGGAATGAACAAAACGCCTCTCTTCAGACCGAAGTATCCCGCCGGCAACAGACACAAAAACCAGAGAACTAAAGATGCCTATGAGTACCAGCACTACAAGAAGTTCAATTAGCGTAAAACCCCTTGACCTTCTACCTTTAACCTTCCACCTTTTATAAAGCCACATCGTTAATACCAAATATAGCAAGGAGCATAGACAGGATAATCCCGCCAATAATAATTCCCATCAGTACTATGGTTATAGGTTCCACCAGGGATAAATAGACCTTGGTGTCGTGCTGGACCCTTTCTTCAAGATCATCTGCAATCTTTAAAAGCATAGGCCCCATAGCCCCTGTTTCCTCTCCAACAGCCACCAAGTGTACCATAAGTGAGGGAAAGACTTTTGCTTGTTTCATAAGTTGGCTGAGACTCTTTCCTTGACGGACTCCCTTATACAGATCATCCACAGCACTCCGAATAACGCTGTTAGACACCACTTCCCCGGAAAGAGAAATACTCTTGAGTATGGGAATACCACTCTCAAGCAAGGTGCCCAGAGTGCGGGCCAGACGGCCGAGTTCTATCTTCAGCAACATGGCTCCGGCCAAGGGCAGGCGAAGCACCACCTTGTCCCACCAGGCCCTCCCTTCAGGTGACTTGATATAGGAGTACAAACCAGTACTAAGCACAAAAATAACCAGGCCTAACAACCACCACCATGACTGTAGAAATATGCTGGCCCCAACGATGAGCTTGGTGGCCAGGGGCATAGGCTGATTGAGATCCTCAAAGATCTGGCCAAACTTCGGCACAACAAAGGTTACCAATATAAAGACTGATAAAATGCCCACTAGGGCCAGGATGCTGGGATAGATCGATGAAGTAATAATAAACTTTCGAATATCTCTTGAACGCTCGATGAAACCACCCAGCTTCTTGAGAACCGCAGGGAGGACACCCCCCAACTCCCCTACCCGCACCATATTAATATAGAGGCGGTTAAAGATGTCCGGATAGGAAGATAATGCCTCTGACAGCTTTTTACCCCCGTGGATCTCCTGTCTTATGGTATTAATCAGCACACGTATTGTCTTCTGCTCAGCAGCATCTTCCAGGATGACCAGAGTCCGCTCCAAATGGACACCGGCCTCCAGGAGATCAGCCAATTCCCTTGTGAAGTAGAGAAGATCATCGTGGCTGAACCTGACCGCTTTCCTGCTCCATAAAGCATAGAACCGCTTTAACCTCTTAACCTTAACAGGTTGAAGGCCCTGGGAGATTAACATGGAAATCAAGAGATCCTGGCTTGCAGCCTCGTCGGTCCCTTCAATCTTTTGCCCCTTAACATCCAGGGCCTCATAAGCAAAAGTAGACATTTAAAAACCCAATTTTGAATTCTTAATTCTTAATTAGTGTCTGAATGGAAACCCCAAATTTTGTTTTCTCAATTTAGGTCATGGACAATTAACATATTAATGTTATTTTCTTTTTTAAATTCAAAATTTAGAATTTAGAATTCAACATTGTGTCTGAACGGCCTTTCCGTTCAGACACTAGTTAGTGACTCTCATAACCTCTTCAAAGGTTGTTTGACCTGCAAGGACCTTTTGAAGGCCGTCTTGACGAAGCGTCCTCATGCCCAGGGATCGGGCCTTGGAAAGGATTGAGCCGCTATCAGCACCCTTGACTATCAGTCGCCTTATCTCGTCATCCACCTGGATCAGTTCGTATATACCAGTACGACCGGAAAATCCCGTATTGGCACAATTAGCGCAACCCTTACCCCGCCAGACCTCGGATGGAGCCTGAGTGCTGTCCACCCCAAGGGCCTGGACTACCTCCTCGAAAAAACCAGGCGGCAGATCATAGGCGGCCCCGCAATGCGGGCAGATCTTCCTGACCAGCCTCTGGGCCATCACTGCAAGTAGACAGGAGGACAGAAGATAAGACTCAACGCCCATCTCCTGCAACCTGGTAATTGCGCTTGCAGCATCGTTTGTGTGGAGGGTAGAAAAAACAAGATGTCCGGTAAGGGCGGACTGTATGGCAATCTCAGCGGTCTCAGCATCCCGGATCTCCCCGATAAGTATCACATCCGGATCCTGTCTGAGGATGTTGCGAAGAGCAGAGGCAAAGCCCAACCCTATTTTAGGACGGATCTGGATCTGGTTTATCCCGTCCAACTGATACTCAACCGGGTCTTCAACTGTTATAATTTTCTTGTCCGGGGCATTGATGCGGTTCATAGCCCCATAAAGAGTAGTGGTCTTCCCGCTGCCGGTCGGACCGGTGACCAGGATCAACCCATAGGGCCTTGAAATTATCTTTTCAAAATTCCCCAATATGTCGGCTGAAATCCCCAAAGTTTCCAATTCCAGCCGGACCTCCTCCCGGTTGAGGAGCCTGAGCACTACACTCTCCCCAAAAAGGGTCGGCAGAGAAGAGACCCTGATGTCTATCTCTCTTTGCCCCTCGCGGACCTTGATGCGCCCGTCCTGA
>WTCF01000217.1 GCA_013138705.1 Deltaproteobacteria bacterium | reverse complement strand
ATGCCGTGCTTTATCCCGCCCCCCTCAAAGGCAGGACCTGCTGAGCAGGCTGCACAGGCCATCCAGTCCTGATTTCCAAGGACGATCTCTCCGTTTGTTCCTATATCTATAAAGAGCGTAAGCTCCGGATGGTGATTAAGTCCAACGCCTACCACTCCGGCCACGATATCTGCACCAACGTAACTGGCAACACAAGGACCTAAAAACATGCGCACATGCTCCGGAACATTTATACCTGACTCTATGGCCCTTACCGGAGGAAATTGGGTGGCAACGGGAGTATAGGGTTGGGTCCTCAGGAAACGTGTATCAAGTCCGAGAAGGAGGTGAATCATTACGGTATTTGCAGCTATGGTAATGAAACTCAAGGCCTCCTTCTCCCAACCCGTATCTGAAAAAAGTTCTTCTATGAGCCCATTAAGACATTCAATTATCTTTTTTTGCAGCGTCTTAAGGCCTTCTTCCTTTCTTGCAAACTCTATACGGGAAATGATATCTTCCCCATAACTGATCTGCGGATTGTAATTGGATGCCTCTCCCAGGACCTCTCCGTTTCTAAGATCCACTAACTGAGCTGACACGGTAGTAGTCCCTATATCCACGGCCACAGCCAGATGCTGGTCTGTGGTATCACCGGGCTCCACACGAATTAGACGACGGACATCTTTTTTTGCGCCCTCCATCAAACTGACTGTGACTCTCCAGTCATTGCTCCGGACAGATTCCGGTAGATTAAAGAGGACCTGGTTATCTACCTCCAGTGAAATTGCCTGAAGCCTGCCCTGAATAACTTCACGTTTTAGCCTGTCAAGATCACTCGCACTGTCCTGAAGGCTTGGCTGAGGCAAGCTGATAACGTGTTTTCGCACTGCAGGATGCAGCTTCCATCTCGTGATTTCACCTTGAGCTTTGATCCACGATGCAGCCTTTCTGGCCATCGGCCGTCTGAGAACTTTTCGGTCCATCTCAGACTCAACCGGTACACGGACCACCACGTCTGAGACCGGAAAGGTGGCACAGGCCTTCCATCCCCCTTCCGGCAAAGCCTCTCCTTGGACCTGACCTCGTTCCAGGAGAATGCGGCACTTGTTACATACCCCTGCTCCACCGCATGAGGAGTTAATGTGTACTCCGGCCCTCATAGCTCCCCTTAGCAGATTTTCATCCTGATCTGCGATTACAGTCACGTTGGCCGGCAAAAAGGTTATATTAGGCATAATTAAACATCCTATTCCCTCACAATATTATCGGTTTTTTGATATTATTGACAGAATTGTACTACGTCCAGCAAATTCGAGCTTGTTTTTGGACAATGAATTAGTTCGCACCCTTCTTGCACGAGCGTTTATAACCATGATAGCATGGTAATACTATAAATTAAGGAGATCTGTGGATATGAAAATCCTTGTAACCGGCGGGGCGGGTTTTATAGGTTCAAATGTGACTGATGCTTACATAGAGGCAGGTCATGAAGTTGTAGTGGTAGACAACCTGTACACAGGAAAACGGAAGAACCTGCATCCTGAGGCAAAATTCTATTTAATGGACATCAGGGCCCCGGAGATACACAAGCTACTGGAATACGAAAAGCCGGAAGTGATAAATCACCACGCAGCCCAAATCTCTGTCCCTGCTTCTGTGGAAGACCCCGGGTTTGACGCCTCAGTAAATATCAAGGGTTTTATCAACCTGCTGGAAGGTGCCAGGAGGGTCGGTATACGCAAGGTCATATTCATATCCTCTGGCGGGGCCATCTATGGAGAGGCTGAAGAGTACCCCACCTCTGAGGGCTATCCTCCGCAACCCCTGTCTCCTTATGCAATAGCAAAGGCAGTTTCAGAAAACTACCTTTGCTTTTATGAGCACCAGTACGGATTGAACTATACTGTTCTACGATATTCCAACATCTATGGCTCGCGCCAGATACCTCAAGGTGAGGCAGGAGTAGTGGCCATTTTCATGGACAGATTCCTTGAAAATAAGCCGGGCACGCTCTACCATTTTCCCTCTGAACCCGAGGGCATGATCAGGGACTACTGCTATGTGGGAGATGTTGTAGAGGCAAATCTTCTTGCCCTTGAGGCGGGAAACAAAAAGGCCGTAAACATTGGTACAGGGAAGGAAACCAGGACCCAGGCCCTCTTTGAGACCATATTTGATGTGATTTCCAAAAAACGTCCTCTGGACAACTCTCTCAGGACACCAAACAGGACCTCTGCAAGGCCGGGAGATCTCAAAAAGAGCTGCCTAAAGGTAGATCTGGCTGAGGAGGTGTTGGGCTGGAAGCCCAAAACAGTTCTTCCTGAAGGGATTGAAAGGACATTGGACTGGAGAGTAGGTCAGTAAAATAAAAGAATGGGTTGTTTGTGTGGGTCTGTGGTTAAAAATTCAGTGATTGGGTATTTTTTTCAAGTATGAAACAGTCAGTGTCAACTTTCAAAATGGGGATTTTCCAGTTTACTCCCATAGAAAAAGATATCCATTCCAACTGGGAAAAAATTGAATCCGCAACCAGTGAAACTGCAGGGGCTGGAGCGGAATTACTTCTACTTCCTGAACTGTGGGCAACGGGTCCTCTCAGTGAAGCTGACAAATACCTGGCCCATGAAATCCCCGAGATCCTGTTCAAACTTAAAATTTTAGCAGAAACGAATGGGATACACATAGTCGGTACACTTCCTGAATTAGCCATAGAGGAATCAGGGGAGAAGCTCTTTAATACTACATATGTGATCGGACCTGATAATACGTTTCATACATATAGAAAGATCCATCTCTTTAGCCCTATGAAAGAGGACCATGTCTTTAACCCGGGGACTGACCCTGTTGCCCTGTGGATACCTCTCAGAAAAACCGAACCGGGGCTTGGCCTGATAACCTGTTTTGACCTGCGCTTCCCGGAACTTGTCCGTCATCTTGTATATCAAGGGGTGGACTTAGTGCTCTTGTCGGCCCTGTGGCCACTTAGCCGAAGACACCACTTGGAGCTCCTGATGGAGTCAAGGGCTATTGAAAACCAATGTTTTGTGGCAGGTGCAAACGCCTGGGGCATGATTGGAGGCACAGAATTTGGTGGAGGTTCCAAGATCATAGGACCCCGTGGGGAAATCCTTGCCAAGGCCTGTGACGGAGAGACAATCGTCTTGGCTGAGCTGGATATGGATGAAATACGCTCCGCACGGCAGGACTTCTTTACTGCACATGCACCAAGGTCCTGGTGGCCAAAGGCTAATCCAAAGATACTGGACCTGCCTTCTCTGAATATCGCGGTCAATCGAAGACGCAAGGCCGGCCAAAAGATGGTTTTTACCAATGGATGTTTTGATCTCCTGCATGCAGGTCATGTTTCATACCTGGAGTCAGCCCGGCACTTGGGCGACTATCTGGTGGTAGGATTAAACAGCGACAAATCAGTCAGAGAGATCAAGGGGCCGGAGCGCCCTATAAACACCGAAGCAATGAGGGCATACGTGCTGGCTGGACTTGCCGCTGTAGACTATGTGGTGATTTTTCACGATCCTACTCCTTTAAACCTTATCCAGACCATTGTTCCAAATGTTTTAGTTAAGGGGGCGGATTGGGAAGAGAAAGACATAGTAGGGGCCGAAACAGTAAAGAACGCAGGGGGCCATGTAGCAAGGATTCCCTTTGTCCACGACATATCCACAAGCCGCATATTAGAATTACCGTAACCGTTCAGGGTTAAGAGATCCAAGATTACTAAAAACCTGGTGACAAAAAATTGTCATCTTTCTTGTCAAGCGCCTATTTGTGTCAAAATATTGACTATAATTTTGTATCCTGCAGTCTGACCTTGGGAATATAAGGTTCATCTCATCCGTATTTTTGTCATATTCCGTATCCGCCTACTCACCTGTTTATCTGTTATTAGAAGCAGTTATTATCTTATCCCATAAAGCGGGGTCAGAGACGGCTTCAATAACGCAACTCTCTGTTTTGTAAATAAAAATATTTAACAGTATATGAGTTTATGTTTGGCGCTTGATCAGTTCAAGAGATTACATACCGCTTATTATAAAGCGTGGTGGATGGTTACTTTCTATTCCCTTAAGACATACAGAGAATGCTTCTCCAGGCCCTTGGTACAAGTGTTGCTTATTAAAGCTCGGACATAATTTGGTTGGACTACTTACTGGGAGATCAAATTATGACAGGAGGAGAGGAAATGATGGCTTTGTTGTTCTTGATTGCTTTTGACTCAGTTCTATTCCGCCCCACAAAGCCATTTCATTTCTTCTCAATTCAACTGATCAAAAAAATAGAAACATTGTAGTTGAGATGTCTTCATGAATCACGCTGAAGCACCAAAGGAATCGATTGTCAATATCCATGAACCAAGGAATACGCTAACAGATCTTTTAGCCCCAATGATGGACTTGGCGCAATATATCTTGGATGATAGGAGGGAAAACTATGCTGTTGGTAACGTCAAATATCTTTGGAAACACCTCCTTAGGACGTAAGCGAGTGATGGCAAAGACCGCAAGAATACCACTTAGAGATTATACTGATGCTTTTTTCGGCAACGGTCAATCACTCACGCAGGAGAAGCGTGAAGAACTGATCCTCAAGTATTCTCCTCTGATAAAATACATTGCTGGAAGACTCGCCATGCGCCTGCCCCCAAACATATCCCAAGATGATCTCATAAGCTCAGGAGTCATCGGATTAATGGATGCTATTGAGAAATTTGATTCATCAAAAAAAATCCGTTTCAAGACTTACGCGGAATTCCGTATTCGTGGGGCCATATTGGATGAACTCAGATCCCTTGATTGGGTCCCGAGATCCATACGGAAAAAGACTACAGAACTGGAAAAGACATACCAATATCTGGAAAAAGACCTTAATCGACCTCCCAAAGACAAAGAAGTCGCCGAGGCATTGGGAATCAGCATAGAAAAATTCTACAAATTATTGGATAAAACAAAGAACGTAACCTTCCTTGATATAGAAACTATCCGCAGAAGAATGCCGGACAATAATGAAGACGACCTCTTTGATTTAATAGCAGACGATAGCGAGATAAACCCCTTTGCCTTATTGAATAAAACCGAGATCAAAGAAATTTTGATAAAAGCCATAACCGCTCTCCCGGAAAAGGAAAAAATCGTAATCTCTCTTTATTACTACGAGGATCTCACAATGCGAGAAATAGGGGAAATCATGGGATATACGGAATCCCGCATATCTCAGATGCATACTAAGGCCATGTTGAGGCTTAGGGTCCGTTTAGCCTCTGTCGCAGAGGAGATCGATGGATAACATTAGAGCCGTTTGCAAAACCCCATCTTTGATCGGGACTGCCGTTCCGAGATCAATGCCCCGATGGCTACGTTGCTCGTCGTCAAAAATGCTCACATACACAAGTACGCTCCACTTTTTTCCTCCTCGCGCCTTGCCCTCGAACAAAATCCATGAGTTTTGCAAGAGATTCTCTTACAGGTCATTTCCTTTTTTAAATTCAAAATTCAAAAATTAGAATTCAAAATTGTGTCTGAACTGCTTTTTCGTTCAGACACTGACTATTTTTCATTTCCACTTGGGACGAAAAAGGATTACAAAGTCCTGTCAATTAAGTTATGATCATGCTAAGAATATCCGATCTGCGGTGCTGCTTTGATCTCCCAGTTTCGTCGACTTACTTCTAAGGCTCTTGCAAAAGGCTCAATGGTTAAAATCATTTACTCATAAAACCTTGAACAAGAAGATAAAAAATATCTTTTCCTGATAATATATTGCTGTGACTCAAGACACTTCTATTTTTAAAGATAAAACAGGTTCTAAAGAAGGACCATCTCTAGAAATCACCAAACCGGTAAAGGACTCAGGTGATAATAGTCCGCAGCAGGCCGATGCAAACGCAAGAGAGTCACTGGAAAATGACTTTGAGGTGGCACTTTCTGAAGACAAATTATGGGATGAAGGAGATCACCCGGTTGATATCCGGCTTTTTGAGGATAATAGCTATGATGAATCAGATGGAAATGAACTAACACTATCCACGGAAGAGGCCCTCCCGCCGGACAAAGCGAGCGAGAGCCGCTCACAAGAGACCGCTGAGGCCAAACTGCCGGACGAAGCATCTTGGATTATTTGGACCATAACAGGGGTGTCGGGAATTCTTCTCACGGTGGGACTTGTGCTTCTGTGGAATCTTTCGGCTCCGTTTTTTGAACCACATAGTGCAGTTACAGAAGATATCCCGGACACCTTGGCCAATCATGGTGATTTTGAAACCATGGATCTTGACCCCTTTCTTATCCCGGCGCAACGGGACAAGGAAATGATCTTTTTTAAATTACAAGTGGAACTCATTGTCTCTGATGCCAAGACAAAGCAAGCAATTCGAAAAAAAGAGGCCTGGGTCAGAGACATAATCTACAGGGAACTAAAGGGGATCGACATAAGCTCAGGTATTCAAAAAAACTTCCTGATACAATACAGACAACCAATAGTCAGGTGTCTAAATCATGAGCTTGCACCGCTTAGAGTGAAAGATATCCGGCTCAAGGGTTATTTGATGAAGTAATTTGAAGTAAAAGCGGAGTTTATGATTGCTTTTTTAGGCATCTTTCATTTCGTGGTTTACCTTTTTTGCCCTCTTTTTTTTAATCCAGGTTCCAGCCACATCCCAGCCAAACTTAGCCATGAGCGCCAACCAGACCCAGTGGTAACACCTTAAGCCTTTTCGCAAGAGATCCTCCATAGTGCCATTTGCCGATACTGCGACTTGGTGTAATATTTATCTTTGGACGTTAAAATTAACCTTTAGTACATAATAAAGAAGTAGTCCAAAACTACAAGATGATTATAACATCAGACTCTTTTGATCATAAAGTTGGAAGGCTGGACGTTCTTGGCCTTGGCCCTGGAGATCCCATGTGGATGGCTCCTGTCGCCCATGATAGCTTAGCTGCTTCAGACGTAATAATCGGTTATAAGACCTATATCGACCTTATACGCCCGATTTTAGGTCCGGAGAAAGAGGTCGTCGCAACCGGCATGAGGCAGGAGGTTGATCGCTGCAGGGCCGCAGTGGATCTTGCCCTTTCCGGCAAACGGGTAGCCATGGTCTGTAGTGGCGATCCTGGGATCTATGGACTGGCTGGATTGGTACTACAAATCCTGCAAACCCATCCGGAAGGCACACAGGTTGAAGTGAATATTATTCCCGGCATTTCAGCTCTAAGCGCCTGTTCTTCAATGCTTGGCGCTCCCCTTACCCACGATTTTTCAGTGATTAGCCTTAGCGATATCCTGACCCCTTGGGATCTTATTGTTAAACGCCTACATGCTGCAGGTCAGGCAGACTTTGTTGTTGTTATTTATAATCCCAGAAGCCGCCGAAGGGTCAGACAGCTTGAAGAAGCAGTGAAAATACTCAAGGAGTATAGAAAATTTTCTACTCCTGTTGGGATAGTTCAAAGGGCAATGAGACAAGGAGAGACCGTTATTATTACCACACTATCCGACCTTGCAAGCCAGGATATTGATATGCAGACTACAATAATAGTTGGAAACAGTCAGACCTTTGTGTGGCAAGGCAGGATGATAACCCCCAGGGGTTATGTAATACCGTGAAGCAAGATAAAAGGCACAAATATTCCTTGGACTAATCATGATGACTAATTTAGAATTGCTCCTTGATGCAAACTGTGCTTATTTTATCAATAGGCTCGTTTGGCATCATTGTTTCCGTAAACACTTCGTAAAGTATGCCTTATGAGGCTCTTATAATAGTAAAATGACAAACTCAGTTAATAATAACAATAAACACGATCCTAAAAAAGCTGGTTCGCCACAATCTCCTGATCAAAGTGCGCGTATCACAAAAAGGCTTTCTAACAAAGAACGTCTCCGCTCTTTCTTGCAGATCTTCAAGCGGGACGATCGCGTACTGGTCGTAATAGTAGCTGACCCCGATGCCATGGCCAGCGCCCAGGCAGTAAGAAGATTGCTCAGCCGAAGAGTAGAAGAGGTAACAATCGCTCACAACAATGAGATAAAGCGTGTGAATAATCTTGCAATGAGAGACTTTCTCAAAATTCCTCTGCATCGCCTGAGGGGGACAAAGCAGGATCAATACACCAAATTCGTGCTGATAGATTCCCAACCCCCACACCATCCGGATCTGGCTTCAATTTCTTATAATGCGGTAATAGACCATCACCCCGTCACTGATGGATGGGATGCCCCCTTTGTAGACTTACGGCCGGAATATGGAGCAGTTGCATCCATGCTCACAGAATACCTGAAGGCCGCCAAGATAAATCCTACGGTAGCACTTGCAACAGCACTTTTTTACGGCATCAAAGCCGATACCCAAAACTTTACGAAAAAGACCTCTCCATCTGATGTACTATGTTTTCAATACCTCTTTAAGCGGATCAACCAGCAACTGCTGAATAAGATAGAGACTGCTGATATAAGGCGATCAGAACTGAAATATTTCAAGATCGCCCTGGAAACCATGAAAACCAGCAAAAAACGTATTTATGTCCACCTGGGCCGCGTTGGAAATCCGGATATTCTTGTCGTGGTAGCTGATTTTTTTGCACATATTCATGACATAGGCTGGGTCATAATATCCGGCCAGTATGGAGAAAAGCTGGTAGTTATCTTTCGCTGCGATGGCTATAAGAAAAATGCAGGCAAACTGGCGGCCCGTGTTTTTGGAAAAATGGGGTCGGCCGGCGGGCACAGGCAGAGTGCCAGGGCAGAGGTTCCCTACAAGAATTTACCTGAGGGTGCAGCCAATAAATTTACAACAACCACGCTCCTTCGCTTGGTGGTTAAACATCTTGCGTAAACATCTTGTATACACAATTCAGCACATGGAGGGAAGTAAATCATGCCGATCTACGAATATCGCTGTGAAAAGTGTGGAAAGGTTTCTTCTCACCTGGTCCTTAACAAGGACGATTTTGAATCCCATTGCAAACACTGTGGAAGTAGCTCGGTCACCAAGTTGATCTCCAGAGTTAATGTGCGCCTTTCCGAAGAGACAAGACTGGAAAGATTAGCAGATCCGGCAATGATGGCGGGTCTCGACGAAAATGATCCCAAGAGCATGGCTAAGTGGATGAAAAAGATGGGAGGT
Source organism: Deltaproteobacteria bacterium (assembly GCA_013138705.1). The sequence goes on along the minus strand of WTCF01000217.1, from coordinate 1,395 downwards.
CTGGCGGGAGATGACCTTGGCGAGGACTTTGACCAGATGGTTGATGAAGCCATGGAGGAGGCATCTGCGGAAGAGGCGGCGGGCGGACCTGACAGTAACGGGCCGGATGCATTCGCTTCTTCTGTGACAGACTCAATGTCTATATAATTTAGTAATTGGTTCATTGGAGAAATTTAATTTCAGATTTGCTCATCGGGTTAGCAAATGCCAAAAATTTTAGCTATGGTCCTTGCGGGCGGCAGGGTTGATGAACTTGGAGTCCTTACCTTCCTCAGGCCCAAGTCCACAGTACCTTTTGGAGGCCTCTACAGATTCATAGATTTTCCTCTCAGTAACCTCATGCAATCAGGCATAGAGAGAGTCGGAATTCTCAGCCAGTATAGGTCCTCATCTTTAATAGAGCACATCGGGACAGGTGCATCCTCGGACATGACAGGCAGACATCGCGGCATCACTCTTCTGCCTCCCTTTCAAGGCTTGCACGCCTCAGACTGGTATAAGGGCACAGCCGACGCAGTATATCAGAACCTTGACTTTATCCATGCTCACAAACCAGACCTTGTACTAATTTTATCCGGCGACCATATCTATCACATGAATTATCAGAAACTCATTCAATTTCATCTGGACATGGGGGTCGATGTTACTGCTTCCTTTGTTCAGGTTTCTCCGGCAGGTTCATCCAGATTCGGCCTGGCCCGGATTTCTGAGGATGACCCAAGAGGAGGCCGTCTTCTGGAATATTTAGAAAAACCTGTCCACCCTGCATCGAACTGGGCCTCCATGACCATATACCTGTTCAAGACGGAGATCCTGGACCAAGCCCTGAAGGAAAACGCCGGAATTGACTCCCATGAGTTTGGCAGAGACATATTTCCTGCCATAATGAGCAAGCAGCATAAAGTATATGGTTACAAATTTCACGGTTATTGGGGATACAGCCGGACCCTTGAGGAATACTGGACCGCCAACATGGATCTCTTGGGAGAACGTCCCAAAATAAAACTGTCCGATTGGCAAGTACGCACCAACCTTGACCACGAGGCAATAAGAGATCGGGGCCCTGCACTTGTCGGCCCCCAAGGCTTAATAAATAACTCAAGAATTTATAACGGGGTCAGAATTGAAGGACAAGTTGCTCGATCAATCCTTTTCCCCGGGGCCTATGTAGGAACAGGGGCAGTGGTAAAAGATTCAATACTGTTTTTCGACACCCAGGTCGGACCAGGAGCCAGAGTTGAGAATACTATAACTGACCTCGGTGTCAGTATTGGTAGAGATTCCGTAATTGGTAAACAGGACGAGGCACTCACTGTAATCGGCATCCGAACACAAATACCCCAGGGGATAAAAATAGGACCAGGGTGCAGCGTTCACCCTGAACTCAAGGCCGAA
>WTCF01000209.1 GCA_013138705.1 Deltaproteobacteria bacterium | reverse complement strand
TAGCTGAGCTTACGCCTCCAGAGACCTGGATAAAAAACTTCAATATTAAAAAGGACAGACTAAAGGTCACGGCCGAGGGTGGTTCAGCAGTAAAGACCATGGGAAAATGGCGTCAGAGCCCTCTTTTTTTAGAAGTCAAACTTATATCTCCTGTCACAAAGGACAGGCAGCAAAGGGAACGTTTTACAGTGGAGATGAAGCTGGCCAGCGGAAAAGGAGGGGCGAGTAGTGGGAATTAGTCGTCAGCTCTCCAGTAGAAGAAGTTCCGTATTACGTTATGGTTTATTGGTAATAGGACTTATACTCTGGTACAGCCTGGCATGGGCCCCGTTATCCGGCAAAATCGAGGAGTTAGATAGCAGGCTTGAGACCCAGGAGGCGAAAATCGGGCGTTTGAAGCGGGACATCAAGCGCCATCGTGGTATAGATAAGCGCGTTATGCAGTCGGAACGGAGACTCGCGACTGCTGTAAAGGGGCGTATGCCCGGTGATACTCCCCAGCTTGTAGCATCCAATTTACAAGATATTTTGCTCAAAATGGCCTCTGAAGCCGATCTCCAGATAATCACTTATAAAACAGGCCGGGTCCGCAAATGGAGAGGTTATCAACTAGCCGTAGCTACTTTTAGCGCCAAGACAGATATTAAGAAGCTGGTCAAATTTCTGAAATTATTAGACGATGACCGCAGGGTATTTCGAATACAGAGTATCAGCGTGGTCAAGGTAAAGGGGCGAAGTCCACATCTTAGGGTCAATCTCGAAGTGGAAGCTCTCTTTATGAAAGCCGGGTCTAAGGGGTAAGGTCAAGATGAAAATGCAAGATCGGAAATGGGTGGTCTGGAGCTTGGTTGTCATATGTTTTTTAGGATCCATTCAAAGCCTGGCGTTTGCCCAGGATCCCATTACGCAGGAGATCCAGTCAGACGAAGGTGAAAATGCCTTAAATGATTCTAATGCAACTATAGTAAAGTCTCCCTTTTCCGGAGCCAAACCAGGTGAACGTCGTCAAATGGACATTACTCTGGATAATATGGATATATATCCTGTCCTGGATCAGGTCCTGGGGCGCATTTTGGAGCTTAACTATGTTGTAGATCCAGCCATTAAGGGGACAATTTCACTTAATATCAAGGGCGATTATACCAAAAGTGAATTCCTTGATCTTTTCAATTCCATACTACAGATACACAACCTGGCTATAACCCGCGGCGCCCAAGGTCTTTATAAGGTAGTACGGAAGGCCAGCAGTGCCAAAGCCGGATCAGAAGTTGTAAATATAGGAGAACGGGTCCCACATCCAGGAGACGTAATCAGTGTCTTTCAACTTCACTACCTCTCGGCAGCCTATGTAATCGCAAATCTCAGGAACTTTATCTCTCCAGGGGCGGTCATTGTGGCCGAGCCGAGCTCCAATGCCGTTCTCCTGGTGGATACTGCAGAAAATGTGGCCAAGTTGTCAAAAATATTGGCTTTAATGGACACGGATTTTTTTAAGGATATACATTGGCGCTTCTATACTCTGGAGCACACCGATGTGGACGATCTGTCGAAAGACCTTGATAAGATATTCAAAGCAAAGGGGCTTTACATTAGGCCGGGTATTGATCCGGGCGGTCTCCAGATCATACCCTTAAAGACCATCAACTCCATACTTGTAGTGACCAAGTGGGAGGAAGTCCTGGATGTGGTGGGCAACTGGGTTACTGCGCTGGATAAGGAGATATCACAGAAGGGAACCAAGGTCTATGTATATTTTGTCCAGAACGGCAAGGCTGTAGATATCGCCGACCTCCTCAGACAGCTTTATGGGGGAAAGCCATCAGAGCGCAAAGGCAAGAAAGAGGTCCTTGTGGAAAGGGAAAAAAAGCCCACAAAACAGCAAGTTGTGCCGCATACCGGGGAGTTAACCGGAGACGTGGAAATCATTGCGGATGAAGTCAACAATGCCATACTCATCAAGGCCACGCAGAGAGATTATGCCATCCTTTCAGGGGTGCTGAAAGAGATCGACATTGTCCTGCGGCAGGTCCTGATCGACGTGTTAATTGTTGAAGTTACTCTTGATAATGAGCTTCAGTACGGGGTGCAATGGTTTCTCAAGGCTCGCGGAATCAACACCGGTGGAGGGGACATGACCGCGGACATCGGCCTGAACAAACCGGATTTCGGTCTCGAAGAAGGTAAGCTGCTCGCTAGTGACTTGGCCGGCTTTTCAGCGGCCCTTTTTTCAGCCGGAGACCTGAGGGCCCTTATAAACCTGCTGGCCTCGGAGTCAGAAGCCAATATCGTTTCCGCTCCCAATATACTTGCTGTAGATAATCACGAGTCGACAATCGAAGTAACTCGGGACGAACCAACTGTATCCAGTTCGCAGACGAGTACGGAGACGACCTCTACAACGCAGACAATTCAGTATCGCAGTGTCGGTGTAATATTGAAGGTAACGCCTTTGATTAATGAGAGCGGACTGGTGACGTTGGAGATTTCACAGGAGGTGAGTAATCTCTTCGCTCAAGCGGAGGTAGAGGGCATCAATTCCCCAGTTTTTCAAACCCGCAAGGCCACGACAAACCTCGTCGTACAAGACAGCCACACAATAATAATTGGTGGCTTAATGCAGACAGAGCAAGAGAATGTCCACAGCGGTATCCCCATCCTCAAAAACATTCCGATCTTGGGGTATCTGTTTGGAAGCAAAGGTTACAAAACCAAGAAGACAGAGCTTTTGTTTGCCATTACGCCCCATGTAATCCACACAAAGGAACAAGCTGATGCCATCACCCGGGAGTTCTCCAAGAAGGTAGAATCCCTGAGGAAAGTATTAGAGCAAAGAGGCGTGCTTGATGAGGAAGGGGATGTGGTGAAGACGGAGAAATGATGCCGGCAGACTACACATATAATAGAGCTTCTTTTGGGAAGAGGTCATTTTCTGCCCTAAGTGCCTCAATATTCATGCCTGATGATTCTAAAAGGCGCTGGGGCGTTTTATTAATGGCTGCTATTTGGTTTTCTATTTTAGTATTATCGCAATGCCTTGAACCAGGGGCTGTTTATGCCAAAGAATCTCAGGTTGAGCTTGGTCCCTATGAAGTCATTATCAGCAAGGATCCTTTTGATCCTGAGCGAAGCAAGAGTCAACCTTCAATCTCAGCAGTGGAGGGTGACTTGAAAGACCGGTACCAGGTCTATGGTACTATTATTGCCGGAGAAATGCGACAGGCCTTTCTTATGGTTGAAGATTCCAAGCCTGCTCCCGGTCCGCGCAAAAAGGTAGCTAGGGGATCTCAAAAAAACTTGCGTACCGTAACTGTTGGGGACCTTGTTGATGGCTGGCGTGTAGCGGATATAACAGCTCAAGGTGTTAAGTTTGAATCGGATGGGGAATATGTTGAAGTTGGTATATTTGATGAAGCCAAGAAAGAGAGAAAGGCCATAGCTCCAGTTGCCTTGCAAACTCCCCGTCTAAAGCCCAAGGTAAGGCGGGCTCCTAAATCAACACCAGCAAAAAGGCCTTCCTCCGGCAAGCCGGGTTCTGGTTCTCAAAAAAGGCCTGTCAAAAAGACTTCACCAGACTCAAAGAAACCTACCACCAAGAAACTTCAGGCAATAACCGGGAAGGCAGGGAGTGGTAAGCACCTTGAGGTCGTTATTCCACCTGCACCTTCGGATCATCCTTTCCTGGAGCTAATAAAAAAGGCAAAGGAGGAGTAGTTTCCCGCAGCACAATCAGACGGATTTGTGAGCGGCTCTTGTTTGAATGCGTAGGTTTATCTGCTTTTGATTTCCCTGAGGCACGTTTCAAGATTTTCAGGGTTTTCCCCTGGAAATACTGAAGCAGATCCTTCAGGAAGACACTTCCTTATCAGGTTGCCGAGCACCTTTTTTGGGCCAAGCTCAATAAAGTTTGATATCCCGTCCCTGTCCATATTAATTACAATCTCATACCACCTGACAGGTGAGCATATCTGTTTCTTCAGGAGATCCTTGATTTCCTCCGGGTCTGACTCAGGCCTTGCCGTGACATTGCTGTAAATCGGGATTTCGGGTTTACAAAAAGAGACTTTATCCAAAATTTCAGAAAAGCGCCTTGATGCCTCCTGCATAAGGGGGCTGTGATAGGCACCGGAAACCTTCAGGGGAATCGCTTTTGCCCTTTTTGCCTTAGCTCCCTTGCACAAATCGCCGACCAGATCCGTTTCTCCGGTGACTACGATCTGCTCCGGCGAATTGTGATTAGCCAGGACCAAGATGCCTTTTTTTGCAAGGGGCGCAATCAATTCCTCCAGCTCTTTTCTGCTGAGACCGATCACAGCAGCCATGGCCCCGGGGTTTTTATCCCCTACCTCCTTCATAAGCCTGCCCCTGGCATGGACCAGCTTGAATGTGTCTTCAAGGCTAATGACCCCGGCGGCCCACAGTGCCGGATACTCTCCCAGACTGTGTCCTGTTACTGCTACTGCCTTTAATCCTGTATTTTTGGCGGCCAT
>WTCF01000024.1 GCA_013138705.1 Deltaproteobacteria bacterium | reverse complement strand
TGTTCTTGATATAATCAGCATGACCAGGACAATCCACATGGGCATAATGACGCTTTTCAGTCTCATACTCCACATGAGCCGTAGCTATGGTAATACCACGCTCCCGCTCCTCAGGGGCCTTGTCAATTTCATCAAAAGGAATATACTTCGCCTTCCCCTGCTCAGCTAAAATACGAGTTATGGCTGCTGTAAGCGTGGTCTTGCCATGATCAATATGACCAATTGTACCCACATTGACGTGCGGCTTAGTACGCTCAAATTTTTGCTTGCTCATGATAATCCTCCACTAAATTATCAAGCGCTGGTTGCGTTAGATCCCATATATCTTTTTCTTTGTCATCAGAGCCGGTTGCGGCTCATCAACAAAATTTAATACTTGCAGTTACCATCTATAATGTGCAAATGCCTTGTTGGCCTCAGCCATACGGTGGGTATCTTCCTTCTTTTTAAAGGCCGTTCCCCTTTTATTGTAAGCATCCAGTAATTCTCCGGCCAATCGCTGGGCCATGGATTTTTCTCCCCTCTTTTTAGAAAAATTCACAAGCCATCTTATGGCCAGTGCCTGCCTACGATCAGTTCGAACCTCAACCGGTACCTGATAAGTTGCACCGCCAACCCTCCTGGACCGCACTTCCAACACAGGTTTTATATTCTCCATTGCCTGTTCGAAGACCTTGACAGGTTCTTCCTTAGAACGCCTTTCCACAATCTCCATGGCATCATAGAAGATTCTTCGAGAAATACTCTTTTTGCCCTTGCGCATCAAACCGTTAATAAACTTAGACACCAGAGTATTTTTATACTTTGGGTCTGGTGCTATAATCCGCTTAGGGACTTCTCTTCTCCTTGGCATAGTTTTCTTACCCGTGTTTTATATCTGATTTCCGCTGAAAATACCCCATCTCCTGCGTTATTTCAATTTCTTTATTATGACGACCGTACTCAGAATTTAGCGCCCTTCAGGCGGACTTATAAAATGGAAATTCCTATACTATACAGCTACTTGGGCCGTTTTGTTCCGTACTTTGATCTTGCCTTTCGTCTATCTTGAACCCCAAGGGCATCCAATGTCCCTCTAACAATGTGATAACGAACACCGGGAAGGTCCTTGACACGCCCCCCACGAATTAATACGACTGAGTGTTCCTGCAGGTTGTGGCCGATACCTGGAATATAGGACGTAACCTCCATGCCATTGGTCAGACGCACACGGGCTACCTTTCGAAGGGCCGAGTTAGGCTTCTTTGGAGTCGTAGTATAGACACGGGTGCATACACCACGGCGCTGCGGACAGGAGTCCAAGGCAGGCGCCTTGGTCTTCTTTTTGATCTTCTTACGCCCCTTTCGGACTAGCTGATTGATAGTCGGCATCCGCATACTCCTCTTAAACTTAATGTTATTTCTAGAAAATTGTTCTTTTAAAAAATAAAAGAGGCTTACTCCTCTTTCCATGACAAAGAAAAGTGAGTCGCCTCAAAAAGAAAGCCCCTCTTCATACTGAGTTAGCCAAAACTTGTCAAGACCCATTATCATTTTCTGGATAATTCATATAAGATACGGACAACAGCATCAAAATTGAGATAGTTCTTTTTACTTATACTATCAATGTGTTATACTGCATTCTCCTTTAACATCACCTGCCATCTATGGTAACCATGACCCCGTGGATTTAATCAATGGGGTATTGCAAATATACTTGTCAGGGCGACTAGACCGAGCTGACCGCCAGACATGGCACACCGCCAATGAGGAATTCTTGACGTATATTCAAAAAAATGGTATCCGAGCAAGGTTGAAAGTACGTTTGAGTTCATGAGTTAGTGCTGTATGTCGGGGCGTGGCGCAGTCTGGAAGCGCACCTGAATGGGGTTCAGGGGGTCGGAGGTTCGAATCCTCTCGCCCCGACCAGTTGAATGTCATATTTGATTTTACAGCCATTCCATAGTTACGGTCATCTCGGCCCATTTTTGCAGGTTCAGTGATGATCCTTGCCTTTTTGAGTGATTTCGGATTAAAGGACCCTTATGTGGGGATAGTCAAGGCAGTCGTGCTTGGCATCAATCCCGCCCTGCGTATTGTGGACATCAGTCATCAAGTTGCCCCACAGGATGTCATAGGCGGGTCCTTTGTCCTGGGATCGGCTTTCAGGGAATTTCCCTCTGGAACCATCTTTCTCGCTATAGTTGATCCGGGTGTCGGGTCTCAAAGGATTGGTCTTATGGCCGTTACGGAGCATTACACGTTTCTGGCACCGGACAACGGTCTTTTGAGTATGGTGTTCCGATATTCTAAAAAAGTAACCTGCTTCAGCATAGAAAATAGTCACTATTTCAGACGTCCGGTCAGTGATACATTCCACGGAAGAGATATCTTTGCCCCTATTGCTGCCCATCTGAGCCTTGGAGTAAAGCCGCACTCCTTTGGCCCTCCCTATCCGGACCCTGTTCGGCTTCCATGGCCCGAACCGGTTATCAGGGACCAATATATCAAAGGCGAAGTAATACATGTAGACGGCTTTGGAAGCCTGATTCTCAATATACCCGCTGACCTCATCCAGCACGGGGAACCTGTTAGAAAACAGTTCAAGGTCAATATCAAGGGGATGGAATTATCCTTACTCAGCACTTACTCAGACGTGGCCAAAGGTAAGCCTCTAGCCCTTATTGGCAGCTCCGGTTTTCTGGAAATCGCTGTGAATCAGGGGAGTGCCACAAAGGTACTTGATGCTGGTGTCGGTGAACCGGTTGTTGTTCGGAACAAATATGGGGTAGGTAACGAATGTGCTTGAGGTCTTGTTCAGATAAGTAAATTCTCTATAGTCTCCTTCAGCTCCTGTATTTCAAAGGGCTTGGAAAGAATACGGTCGGCCTTTTTTTCATGAGCGAGTTCTTCAGCGTGATATCCGTAACCGGTAATGGCAATTACAGGTATATTCGGATGGCTTTGTTTAAGAACGGAGATGATGCCTATGCCGCTGACGTACGGCATAGTTATGTCAGTTATTACGAGGTCATAGTCTCTGCCCTTAATTTCCTTTAAGCCCTGCAGTCCGTCACCTGCTGTAACGACCTCATAGCCGAAATAAACCAGGTAATCCTCCAGCATATTACGGACTTCCTGATCATCTTCTATAACAAGTATGCGTTTTTTATCTTGCTCCATTTTTCTACACAATCAGAGAATCTTATTAATGTAACACTCGGCATCCTTCATTCACCAGTTTACACTTTTTTCGAAAAAGCGTGTATTGTCAAATTGAATGCCGATGTCGAAACTGGAAATTCGAAATTAGGTAACTCATCTACATCTTTAGTATTTTTCCCAATTTCAAGTTTCAAATTTCAAGTTTCACTGCCAAAATACAGAATCAACAAAGTGTAAACTATTTTTTACTTGGCGTGAAGGGTGCCATTTATATTTTCTAATCCCTCAATTCATTATCTATATATATGGATTTGATGTCAACCTTTATACCTCTGCATTGCCCAATCTTTAACACTGATTTATCATGTCATTATGGAACAAAATATTTCTAACATAGTCCGAGCACGTAGAACTACCCGTGTCATTCATGTTGGGGATGTGGCCATTGGAGGCGAACACCCCATTGCAGTCCAATCTATGACCAACACAGATACAAGGGATGTCCCGGGCACGGTTGCACAGATTCACCGTTTGCAGGAGGTCGGGTGTGAAATTATAAGGGTGGCAGTGCCTGATACTGCTGCCGCTCAGGCGATTTCAGAAATTAAAAAATCAATTTCCATACCCATTATTGCAGATATACACTTTGACTGGCGTCTGGCTGTGGCCTCGATCGAAGCTGGTGCCGACTGCATAAGGATAAATCCCGGAAACATCGGGGGACGGAAAAAGCTGGCACGAGTAGTAGAAAAGGTCAAAGAATACGGAGTATCCATGAGGGTGGGGGTCAATGCGGGCTCCCTTGAAAAGGACATCAGAAAAAAATTCGGCGGTCCTATACCTGAAGCCTTAGTGGAAAGCGCCCTCAGAAATATCGGCCTTGTAGTTGATACGGGCTGCGAGTCTATCAAGATCTCCATAAAATCTTCAAGCGTCCTTAATACAGTGGATGCTTACCGTCAGTTGTCTCGGGAGACGGATTTTCCTCTGCATCTTGGTGTAACCGAAGCAGGAGGGCTTATCCCCGGAACAGTCAAGAGCAGTGTTGCCCTTGCGGTCCTTTTCATGGATGGTATAGGTGATACTATGAGGGTTTCGCTGACCAGAGATCCGGTAGAAGAAATCCAGGTCGCATACGAGATCCTTCGAGCACTGAACATAAGGCAGCGGGGTCCGGAAATAATTTCATGTCCCACATGTGGTCGATGTGAGATAGACCTCTTTTCTTTGGCTTCTGAGGTAGAGCGCAGGGCGCAACGGATTCCGTATCCATTAAAGCTGGCTGTAATGGGATGCATAGTAAACGGCCCTGGAGAGGCCAGGGAAGCGGATATTGGCCTTGCCGGCGGAAAGGGAGTCGGTCTTATCTTCAAAGGAGATCGTCTTTTGAAAAAGGTGCCTGAGCAGGAACTCCTGGAAACGTTTTGGGCAGAGGTAGAGCAGTTGGTGGAGGTCGAAAGACAAAAGGTCGAAGATAGAAAAAAGAAAGGCAGAGGATAATGAGATATTCGAAGTTTTTTTTGCCTACCTTAAAAGAGGTTCCTGCAGAGGCAGAGGTCATATCCCACAAATTGTTGTTAAGGGCCGGCATGATCAGAAAGCTGGCCTCCGGCCTCTATTCATATCTGCCCCTGGGCCTGAGATCCCTTCGCAAGGTGGAAAAGATAATCAGGGAAGAGATGGACCGTGCCGGTGCTCAGGAAGTACTCCTGCCAATTGTCCAACCATCAGAGCTCTGGCAGGAAAGCGGCAGATGGGAGCGTTACGGAAAGGAGCTCCTGCGTTTTGAGGACAGGCACGGCCGAGCAAGCTGCCTCGGTCCTACTCATGAAGAGGTAATCACAGACATTGTGCGAAAGGAGATCAGATCCTATCGTGACCTTCCACTGAATCTGTACCAGATCCAGACAAAATTTCGAGATGAGATCCGGCCTCGCTTCGGGCTCATGCGGAGTAGAGAGTTCCTGATGAAAGACGCCTACAGCTTTGACGTGGATGATGATGCCCTTGAGAAGACCTATCAGGTTATGTACAAGGTCTATTGCCGAATATTTGAGCGCTGCGGCCTTGATTTCAGGCCTGTTGAGGCAGACACGGGCAGCATCGGAGGACATGCCTCCCATGAATTCATGGTCATGGCAGATACAGGAGAAGACCAGATAGCCTGTTGCACATCCTGTGACTATGCAGCCAATGTTGAACTTGCCCCAGTCACTCAGTCATCAAATCACCAAATCACCAAATCACCAAATCACCAAATCACCAAGGTTAGTACCCCGGGAAAACGCTCAGTAGAGGAAGTGACGGAGTTTCTAAAGGTATCTGCCGATCGTCTGGTCAAAACCCTCATAGTGATTGCTGATGATAGACCTGTTGCGGCCCTCATAAGGGGCGACCATGAGCTGAACGACGTGAAACTTAAGCGCCTTTTGGGAGTGGAGGATCTTAATTTTGCCGACGAAGCCACGGTCCGAAGTGTTACCGGAGCGCCTGTCGGGTTTGCAGGGCCGGTGGGCCTTTCCGAGGGCTTGAAGGTCGTGGCGGATCAAGACGTTTCCATACTCAAGAATTTCGTAACAGGCGCAAATGAACCTGATGCCCACTTTACCGGGGTAAACTGGGGCAGAGACGTTTCCATGCCGGAATTCGCCGACATCAGGGTCATTACTGAAGGAGATCCCTGCCCCAGGTGTAAAGGGAAAATAGAACTTAAGCGCGGCATAGAGGTTGGGCATATTTTCAAGCTCGGGACCAAATACAGTGAGGCCCTGGGTGCTACATTCCTGGACGCTGATGGAAAGAAACAGCTCGCCGTCATGGGGTGTTACGGTATCGGCGTGGGACGAACAGTAGCAGCGGCCATAGAGCAAAATTACGATGAAAACGGTATTATCTTTCCAATACCAATCGCTCCATTTGAGGTAATAATCTCCCTGCTTAACGTCAAAGACACTATGATGTCAGAGACTGCTGAAGATCTCTACAATGGATTGATGGCCCAGGGTGTAGATGTCCTGCTCGATGACCGCAAGGAGCGTCCCGGTGTAAAATTCAAAGATGCGGACTTGTTGGGGATTCCGTTAAGAATTGTTGTGGGCAAGCGACTTAAAGAAAAAGATGAGGTGGAAATCAGAAGTCGCGCTACAGGCGAAACTATCTCAGTAAAAAAGAACGAAGCCGTTAAAAAGGCCGTTGAAATACTCCGGTGATCCGTCTCAACGACATACTTGACGGGATACATTCCTATCTCCCGGATACAGACACCAGTCTGGTAGAAAAGGCCTACATATACTCCGCCAAGGTCCATGCAGGACAGACAAGGCTTTCCGGCGAACCTTATCTCTCGCATCCCCTGGCAACGGCCCATATTCTGACACACTTGCATCTGGACCTGGCCAGTATAGCTGCCGGTCTCTTGCATGACACGGTAGAGGACACCCTCGCTTCCTTGGAAGAACTGGAGGAGATGTTCGGCAAAGACGTGGCCCAGATCGTGGATGGGGTTACAAAGCTCAGCAGAATCCGGTTCGAGAGCCAGATCCAAAAACAGGCTGAAAATACCCGCAAGATGGTCCTTGCCATGTCAAAGGATATCCGGGTCCTGCTGGTGAAGCTTGCTGACAGGCTCCATAACATGCGTACCCTTGAATATCAAAAGGATAAGAAAAGGATCAAGATCGCCAGAGAGACCCTGGATATCTATGCCCCTCTGGCAGGTCGCCTTGGGATCGGCTGGATCAAAAGCGAACTTGAGGATCTGGCCTTTCTATATATCTACCCTGAAGAATACCAAAGGCTTCGCAAAGAAGTGGAGGCCCGCCTGGGTAAGAGAAAAGCTTACGTGGATGAAGTAAAGGACCTCATAGCAAAAAAGATGGCTGATTTCGGTCTTTCATGCAAAGTCCTTGGAAGACCCAAGCACCTCTACAGCATCTTCAGGAAGATGCGCACAAGAAAAGTACCCCTTGAAGAGGTCTATGATCTGATCGCCTTCAGGATCATTATGAAAGGCGCCAAGGAGTGCTATGAGGCCCTTGGTATTGTCCACTCGCTCTGGACGCCAATTCCCGGACGTTTCAAGGACTACATCAGTCTTCCAAAGGCCAACATGTATCAGTCCCTCCACACAACTGTTATCGGTCCCCATGGAGAGAGAATGGAGATCCAGATCCGCACCGGGGAGATGGACATGGTGGCGAGTGAAGGAATTGCCGCACACTGGCTGTATAAAGAGGGAACGATACTCAGCAAGGAAAAGGCACACCAATTCGACTGGCTTTTTCAGCTCATGGAGTGGCAAAAGGAGCTGGATGATCCAAGGGAATTCATTGAGTCAGTGAAGATGGATCTCTTCCCCAACGAAGTATACGTGTTTACTCCAAGAGGAGAGGTCAAGGAGCTCCCCCAGGGGGCCACCCCAATAGACTTTGCTTATGCGATCCATACCGAGGTAGGTAGCCATTGTGCAGGGGCCAAGGTAAACGGTCGAATCGTGCCTTTGAAATATCAATTCCATAATGGGGAAACGGTAGAGATAATTACATCCAGTAAGCACTTTCCCAATAGGGATTGGCTTAAACTTGCCAAGACCAGCCGGGCCCGGGCCAAGATTCGTCAGTGGATTAAGACCGAAGAAAGTGAAAAGAGCCTTGCCTTGGGAAGGGACCTTTGTGCCAGGGAATTCAGGAGACACCGGTTGGACTTCAACGATTTCATGAAAACCAAAAGCACTGAAGTTGCCAAGGCACTGTCTTTCAAGACCCCTGAGGATATGCTGATCGCAGCCGGATATGGCAAGGTCGCCCCTTCCCAGATAATCAGAAAGCTGCGGGCAGGACAGCCTGAAGAGCTGGAACCGGAAGAGAAGGAATCAAGGGTAAAGAAATTTACCGAAAAGGCAGAGCAGCAAGGCATCCTAATTCATGGTCTTGATGATATCTTGATCCATCTGGGCAAGTGCTGCACACCGATACCGGGAGACGAAGTTGTAGGCTATATAACAAGGGGGAGAGGAGTTACGATTCACAGAGAAAGCTGCTCCAATATCCGTAATTTAGATCCGGACAGGCGTATAGAGGTTACATGGGCCGATGCTGATAGAGCTACTTATCCTGCCAAGGTCCGAGTCAGCACAGTCGACCAAAAGGGCATGTTGGCAGCAGTCAGCAATGCAATAAGTGCCGGGGAAGCAAATATCCTGGAGGCAAAGGTTGCCACGACTCCGGATTATGTTGCCATTCTCGACTTTGTCGTGGACGTGAAAGACCGGGCGCAACTGAGGAAAATCCTCTCCAGCATAAGGAGACTTGAGGGTGTAAAGCTGGTAGAGCGCATTTCCCCTGGGTAAACTACCTCAATTTAAGAGATTGTCCTTTTTGTACGAATTATAGAGAAGAGAGATTGAGGATAAATTCGACCTAATTATGAGGGCTTTATTATTTTGCCGGAGCGAATACAACGGGTGCAGACACGAATGTGCTTTGTTTGTCCGTTTACAGCCGCCCTGACCCTTTGCAGATTGGGAAGCCAGCGTCTGCGGGTATGATTATTTGCGTGACTTACGTTGCAACCAGTGGTTGGGCGCTTACCACATATTTCACATACCTTAGACATTTTCAGAATCCTCTCTTTAAGATGTTCGTTGGTCAAAAAAGTGGGGGATATATAACTCGGCAGAGGGATTACTGCAAGGTTTATCGGAGGGGCAGTATGAAAAAAGGAACTTCACAGGGCGAACATAGAGATACACCCAGGACCTCAACAGTCGTTCAGGTAAATTATCATACTGTAGCCGGCATTATCGGATAAGTATCAAGCAATCCGGCAAGTCCCTCCAGGGCAGGTATTACAGCCTCTTCTCCATGGGGTTCAAGGGTCAGGATGGGGGTTTTCCCCTGAGCGTAAAGCCACGAAAAAAGGCTGTCAAAGTCAAGAACTCCTTCTCCAATAGCGAGGTGATCATCATGCACTCCCATGTTATCGTGGAGATGGAGCTGACCCAGTCGGTCTCCCAGGTCTTTCAGCCATCTGTCCAGGCTGGTTTTTGAAAATACATTCTGGTGGCCGAAGTCCAGGCAGAATCCGAGAAGCGGTGATTTGATTCCGCGGAAGATCTCTTTATGTATCTCTGTATCTAGCTCATACACATTTTCGAGCATCAGGGGAATATTCAATGGAGATGCGTATTCCAAAAGAGTAGCCAGAGATTCTAAGGCATTTTTTATCCAGCGATCCTCTAAATTGACATAGTGCCTGTGGTCGAAGCCGGTGTGACATACTACAGACCTTGCTTCAAACAGAGACGCAAGATCCAATGCTTTTTTTATCCTCTCTACAGAGATCCTGCGGACTTTTCGGTCTATTGCCCCCAAGGAAAGGTCTGAATAGGGCGCATGAATAGTACAAATCAGGCCCTCTTTTTTAAGAATTTTTGCTATTTTTTCAAATTTGGGCCGTTGAAATTGGTCCAGGATCTCACCGTTTAGTCCTATTTCGGGGTTAATGTGTTCTTTCAGGAGGCCGGGGAGGTGCTTATTTACCAGTAAATCAAAGGGACAGCATACAAAAGCCTGTTGTTTGAGCCTTTCAATATCCATTATTTACTCTCCTGACAAGCTCACAGACATCGTCGTAGCATGCGTCTTCATCAAATCCCGGGCAGTCGGCCTTTATGGCATCCCATGCCTTCTGATCTCCGAGTATGCTCGGGTGAAGAGGCCATCTCCTGCATTGAAAGGGCTTGACCTCGTGGATTTTGCAGAACCCATCATCGCCGTAAAAGATACAATGGCCGTCAACAATTTTCATTTCTATCCTGTTACCTTTCTTCACGCAAAACTCCCAGAGGAAGTCGGCCGGATCAAGATCCAGAAATGACGCTATGGCCTTCTGTTCCGCCTGAGACAGGGAAACAGTGCTCTCTCCATGGCAACAGTGGCCACAAAGTTTACAGGAAAAGACTTCGTGGTGGTTTGTTGGGCTTGTTGGGTTCATTGAGTTTGTTGGGTTCATTGAGTTTGTTGGGTTCGTTGGGTTTGTTGGGTTCATTGGGTTCGTTGAAAATCTGAACCTTTAAACGGTTACAACAGCATATCGTATAGAGTCCGGTACTCCTGCTGCGGCAAAGCCCTTGATTCGCAGAAGGCAGGAATCGCATTTTCCACATGCTACATCTTGATTTTGATAACATGACCAGGTGAGGTGTAGAGGGGCCTTCAGAGCCAGACCCTCTGTTACCACCATCCCCTTATTATAATCGATTAATGGAGTTATGATTTCAATCTTCGTTTCAGGCCGGGTCCCCTCTTTTATGAGCAATTTATAGGCATCGAAGTAGGATTTCCTGCAATCCGGATAGCCGGAGCTATCCACTTCTGTGGCCCCTATATATATGTATCCGGCTCCGAGCACTTCTGCCCAGGATACTGCCATGGCCAGCATATGGGTGTTTCTGAAAGGAACATATGTTACAGGGATTCCTGATTCCCCAAGGGACTCTTCCGGTACTGGTATTGTCGGGTCTGTGAGGGCGGAACCGCCTATGGACTTAAGATAGGACATATCGACCTTTAAGCGGTCCTTAACTCCATAGTAATCAGCTATTGCATCAAAGGCCAGGAGCTCTCGCTCTTCGGTAAGATGGCCGTAGTTTACATGAAGAAAGGCCGGGCGGCAATTTCGTATAGCAATAGCAGCAGTAACACAGCTATCGAGACCTCCGCTTACAAGGCATATACCCAAGGGAAGCTCTCGGGCCGACTGCCATGACTCTTTAGATTGTTGATTGTTGATTGTTGATTGCTCTTGCGAGCTACCTCTCGGGCTAACTGACATGCCGCAATATCCTCAAATTTAGGGGGTATGACACTTATGCTCTCCTCGTTTCATACTCACGAATCAACAGTTCAGCTTTTCTGTGCCCCACAAACCCAATGAACCCAATGAACTCAACGAACCCAACAAACCCAGAACCTCTGAACACATACTTTAATTCTAAATGAATGACTCCACAAGTGAGGCAAAATAGACATTAATAGACGGTAAGTTCGAGTTTTCCGTAAACCTTATATTGGCTTTTATACCCATTGAACTTTGTAAACTGTCCTGGTATAAGACATCATTCGTTTTTTAGGAGGGTTATTGGGTAATGGAAAAAGTGGCGAGTGAGGTAACTCAGGAACAAACTCTAACTGCCGCCTCTGATCAGGAGGCCGCAATTTCTCAGACAGATTCCCAAGTTTTGGAAAAAAATGTGTCGCTGGAGGAAGCCGGTGACATGGGCCAGTTTGAAGACCTTTTTGAGCAAAGTCTTCGCACCTTTCAGGAAGGAGAAATCCTCAAAGGTACTGTTGTGCGCGTCGACAAGGAATCCATTATGAT